>JARRPN010000087.1:0-6706 GCA_037382875.1 Calditrichaceae bacterium
TGAGATTCAGAGGATTACTTTATCAGGTAACCGATGAGATTGAATTAAAAGGAAAACTTAATAAAGAGCAGGTTACACTTTATGCCGGTTTTGATCCGACAGCAAATAGTTTACATATTGGCAGCCTTTTACCCATATTAACATTGCGCCGGTTTCAACTGGCAGGTCATAAACCCATTGCATTAATTGGTGGTGGTACTGGTCTTATAGGGGATCCAAGTGGCCGGGCTACAGAACGGCAATTAGCTTCTAAAGAAATTGTTTTCGGTCGTATTGAAAATATTAGAAAACAGCTGGAACAATTTATTGAGTTTGATTCTGGGTCAAACAAAGCACAATTAGTCAATAATTATGATTGGCTCGGTGATATAAAGATGATTGATTTCATGAGGGATATCGGCAAATTTTTCCCGCTTGGATATATGCTTTCAAAAGATTCAGTTAAGTCGCGCATGGAAGCAGGTATATCCTTTACAGAATTTACATATATGATTCTCCAGGCATATGATTTTCTGAATCTTAAGAAAAATTATAAATGTGATTTACAAATTGGTGGAAGTGATCAATGGGGTAATATTACAGCGGGAATTGAGCTGATCCGTAGAATGGAATTGGGTCAGGCCTGGGGTCTTACTTTTCCTCTTGTAACCAAAGCAGATGGCACCAAATTCGGTAAAACCGAAAGTGGTACTATCTGGCTGGATGCAAGTATGACTTCTCCTTATCAGTTTTATCAGTTCTGGATAAATACAGATGACCGGGATGTTATTACCTATTTAAAATATTTCACATTTTTAAGTCACGATAAAATTAGCAACCTGGAAGAGCTAGTTAAAACCAATCCCGGTAAACGTGAAGCACAAAATGTTCTTGCTGATGAAGTCACAACTTTGGTACATGATAAAGACGCGCTTGATAGTGCAAAGAAAATTTCACAGGCTCTTTTTTACGGCAATATTAAAGAGTTAACCGAATCAGAATTGGAAGATGGCTTTCAGGATATTCCTTCAGCCGATTTATCTGGTATGGATGAAATTGGAATAATTCAATTACTGGTAGATAATAAAATTTCTTCGTCAAATCGACAAGCACGTGAAGATATTTCTAATGGTTCAATCTATCTCAATGGTGAACGGAATCAGGAACTTAATGCAACCATTAATAAATCAATGCGGTTATTTAATAAATATTTGGTTATACGCAGAGGTAAGAAAAAATATTTTCTGATTAAATGGCAGTAAGAAGCTGTAAGCAGTTGGCAGTAGAGAATAGAAAGCGGAGTCAGAAGGTCAGAGACAGTAGCAGCAGCAAGCAATTCTAAATTTATAATTCATTATTCACTTATCAACTTTATTCACTTTTTATACGACTGTGTAACTTTTTCTTTTTCTATCCGTAAGTAAAGTAAAAGTTATTACGGAGAAGAAAATGACAAAAGAAATATTACAAGCACTCATAGTACTGGCAATTGGAATACCATTCATTTATATGGCTTATGATGTTACTATTGATGTTATCAAAAAGATTTCCAAACAGGCAAAACCTGTTGTAGTCAACATTATTGCAACCCTAACAAATTTGACAAAATAGCTTTACCTCATAATTTCATAAATTCTTCCTTTGAGTCTAAATCCGCCCTAGCTGGCGGATTTTTTTATTGACAAAATCCTATTTCAATATTATTATTGTGGTGTACATATATACACTTATTGGAGGAGCTATGAAAATTGAAGAGGCTATGTTATATTTTAGAGTTTTATTTGATCAGAAAGAAAGAATTGATCAAATTATAAATGAAATTGAGATACGCATCCCTGAACATGACCGTTTTTGTTCCAGTGACAAACATGAATGGTATATTCATAATCGCTATCGGAAACAGTTTGGATCTTTAGTAAATCAATTTCTTGGTAAGGATCAACTTTCATTATTTTGAGGAAATGATTCGATGAAACGGCAGAAGTTAACCTTTTGTTTATTTTTTATTGTTTATTTTTTATTGTTTTCCTGTACAGAAAAACAACCATTTCGGTTTATCGGTAAAACCATGGGTACTACCTTTTCTATTGCCATTGCCGACACAATGGTTAATCCGGGTTTGATAGAATCAACAAAATCAAAAGTGGATGACCTGCTAAGGCAAGTAAATAAACAGATGTCTACATGGGATCCAACAAGTGAAATATCTCTATTCAATAAAAAGACGGATAATGAACCACTACCAGTATCATCTGATTTTATTAATGTTCTGAATTTGGCTAAAGTCATTTATCATGAATCAGAGGGTGCATTTGATCCCACCGTGGGACCCCTTGTAGATTTATGGGGATTTGGAAAAGAAGGTTCCCGGTTCACTCCTCCAAAAGAAGAAGAGGTTGAAAAAAGAAGAAAATATGTTGGATTTGATTTAATTGAAATTGTTGACAATAAAATGATTAAAAAAAGTCATCCTGAAACACATTTGGATTTAAGTGCGATTGCTAAAGGTTTTGGAGTTGATAAAGTAGGCGATTTATTAGAATCTATGGACTACAAGAATTTTATGGTAGAAATAGGCGGCGAAGTGGTTGTTAACGGACAGAAAAAATCAGGAAAATGGCGCATTGGTATTGACCGGCCTTATTTTGATGCCGTACCGGGACAAAATCTGGAAGCAGTTATTGAAGTCAGCAATGTCGGTATTGCCACAAGCGGTGATTATCGTAATTATTTTGTTTCGGATGATAAAACCTATTCTCACACTATTGATCCGGTAACCGGTAGACCTATTGTAAATGGCGTAGCTTCTGTGACAGTGATAGCTCCAAACTGCACATTAGCTGATGCAATGGCTACTGCAATTATGGTCATGGGAGCAAAAAAAGGCTTGAAATGGGTAAATTCAAAAAGTGAAGTAGAAGCATTTATTATCATCCGCACCGATGAAGGTTATGATGAAATTTTTAGTCCAGGCTTTAAGAAATATTTAAGTAATTAATTTGTATCGCAGGATATAGATTGCATTTCTTTCTGTTTTTCTATTTCATAAGGATTTACTAAATCTCTGAATAGCTTTGCTTCTTTTAATTGATCCAACCGTTCCATTATCGGTTCCAATTTATCATACTGCATTAGTTCTAATCTGAATTTAGCGATATGCGGCAGACCCTTCAGGTATCCGCTCAGATGCTTGCGCATTTCAATGACGCCTTTACGTTCACCTTTATATTCTACAGAAAAATGGTAGTGCTTTTTTAATATTTTAATCCGTTCCTGTAAGGCAGGATGTTCCGGCATTTCAGCGGTTTGCAGATAATGTTTGGCATCCCTGAAGAGCCAGGGATTATGAATGGCGCCCCTTCCAATCATCACGGCATCACAACCAGTTTCATCGAACATCTGCTTAACCTGCTGTGGAGTGGTGACATCGCCGTTACCAATAATCGGAATATTTACCGCCTGTTTGGTTTTAGCAATCCACTGCCAGTCAGCATGACCTTTATAACCCTGTGCCCGGGTGCGGGCATGAATAGCCAGGGCTTCAATGCCCACATCTTCCATCTGTCTGGCAATTTCCACAATCTGAATGGATTCCGTATCCCAGCCGAGACGTGTTTTAGCCGTCACTGGCAATGATACCGATTGGGCAACCGCTTTACACATTTTTATCATCAGAGGAACATCACGTAATAAACCGGAGCCGGCTCCCTTTAATGCTACCTTCTTAACAGGACAGCCGAAATTGATATCAATGAAATCCGGTCTTTTTTCTTCAGCAATCTGGGCCGCTTCCACCATGGCCTCTACGCGATTACCGTAAATCTGGATACCGATGGGATGCTCTTCCTTTCTGATCGTCATTTTTTTGAAGGCTTTTTCAGCATCTCTAATTAACGCCTCAGAACTGATAAATTCCGAGTAAACCACATCAGCACCAAAATGCTTGCAAATCATCCGGAAAGGATAATCTGTGACGTTTTCCATCGGTGCCAGGAATAAACCTTTTTCTATTTTATAATCACCGTATTCTATTATCATATCAATTTATATTCTATTTCTCTTAATATTCCACACAAAGCCGCGAAGAACACAAGGAAAATATTTACTTATTTTATATTCATTACTATTCATATTCATTTTTGAGTTTAAATATGCAAACTTAATAATTTATTTTCAATTCTTTGTGATCTTTGTGTCTTAGAGTAAAACATAAAGCTATACTAAAAATCGTCAATGTGTTTACGACCTTTGAAACCTTTATCGACTGCATGCCAGAATTCAATATCATCTTCATCCAGTTTCCAGCAAAGAAAAACCTCCTCGCCATTATCGCGTAAAGCAGGGAAATCAATTAATCCCAATTCCAATCCTTTTATTTCAATGCCCATATTAGTAACGTCCCTAATCAAACTAATCATCTCTTCGTATTCATCAGGATATTCCTTAAAGGTATCTGGATGAAAACCAGGTCGATAGCGGCCTTCATAAAAATCGAATCCAATTTCTTTTAAATGAATAGCACTTTCCCGTAAATTAGTTAGTAGATTCCTCAATTTTGGTAAATGCAGGCGTGCTTCATCCACAGTAAAATGTTTATCATAATGGTACATAAATCAGTATTCCGGAAAGTAAAAAACAATCATTAAAAATTATAAAGCAGGCGGTAAACGCAGTATGGATTCAATCCGCCGTTCTGCAATATCAACTTCAACCTGTAGATTATAATCATCATGAGCATACATTTTTTTGATATATCCCAAACCTACGCTTCTCTTCTCCAATGGATCATAAGCATAACTGGTTAATACGCCGATTTTTTCATCATCCAAATATACATCAAACGGTGGAGTAGAATTGATTACTTCCTGCATTTCAATAATCATCAGGTATTTCTGTACCTTATCATAGGTATCCAGGCGAGCAATTACTTCCTGTCCTGTGTAACACCCCTTAGTAAAACTGACCGCTTTCAACAGTCTGGCTTCATGCGGATTGTAATCTTCTGTAAGCTCAGTACCCCAATCAGGCATACCGCTTTCAACACGTGTAATCTGAAAAGCCGTATCCCCGATCATGCCTCCATCAAATTCAAGCAAAACATCTTTTAGCTGTTCAACAATTTCAAGACAATTATTTGCAGGCAGACAAATATTGTAGGCAGGTACATAAAAATTATTATTAATAACTGCCGGAAATAGTGTATCAAATTTATTGATCCATATAAGTTCATCTTCAGGTAATATGGTTTGATCGGTCAAAGCGCCTAAAAATAAGCGAGATCGCGGCCCTAACAATGTAAGCCAAACAAAGCGTTTACTGGCATCTTTAATATCCACATCTTCCAGTATTAGAAATCGATTAATCCAACCCATTAAATTGGTACAATCTACATAACTTGATATGATAATATACTCTGGTTCCTGCTTTATCACACGGCAATAATCAACAATTCTGCCTTTAGGTGTTATAAAGACCGTATCGCACACGGTACTCATAAATAACTTTGTCATATCATTGGTAGAAATTCGGTTAATTAAATCGATGGTATCCGTTCCGTTCAAACTGATCTTACCTAAATAACTTCGATCCAAAATACCAACCGTATCACGAACAAAATGAAGCTCAGAATTAACATTTCCATAATTGGCAGGAATGTGCCAGTTTTTACTACTAATGAATTGAGCTCCGTTTGAAAAGTGGAATTCATGCAAATTTAATTTCTTATGCAATCCGATACTCCAAATATAAATTAAGTTAACACTTAGCCACAAAGACGTGAAGTTTTTTAACTAAAAATGAATATAAAATTTTAATTGAAGTATAAACTAGTAGTTTTTCTTTATGTCTTTGTGTCTTCGTGTAAATTAAATAACGAATTCAGAATCGTAGGATTCTAAAAATTGCTGAATTCTTTGTAAAAATTTAGCACCCATGGCACCATCAATCAAGCGGTGATCAATAGTCAGAGATAAATACATCATTGGACGAATGGCTATGGCATCATTTATTACGACGGCTCGTTTCTTTAAAGCGCCCACACCAAGGATAGCAACCTGGGGTTGATTGATTATGGGAAATCCCATCGTCAGATCATAAACACCAAAATTGGATATGGAAAAAGTACCATTTGTAAGTTCATCCGGTTTCAGCTTTTTATTTCGGGCTCGCACGGCCAGATCGTAAACGGCCCTTGACAGGCCAACCAGGTTTTTATCATCGCAATTAAAAATATTGGGCACAATTAAACCATTTTCTACTGCTACTGCTATACCGATATTATAATATTTTTTAACTAGTATTTTGTCATCTTCGATTGAAGCGTTCAGCAGCGGGTATTCCTTTAGAGCTTTTACAACTGATTCTACAATAAACGGCATATATGTTAAACTTATACCTTCCCGTTTTTTAAAATTTGCCTTGTTACTTTCGCGGATGGCATAAATGGCACTCATATCCACTTCATTATATAAACTAACGTGTGCTGAGGTTTGTTTGGATTGAATCATATGCTCAGCGATGGATTTTCGCATATTATCCATGGGAATGATTTCTGTTTTCTTCATCAAATCAGCCGAGGAAGGTATTGTAATATCTATTTGTGAAGTTGAAGTCGGATCCGTTCGCTGATTATCTATAAAATTTATCAAATCTTTTTTTGTAAGCCGGCCATTGAGACCTGTTCCCGGTATCCCCTCTAATTGTCCCATAGCAATTCCATGCTCAGTAG
>JARRPN010000088.1:0-10794 GCA_037382875.1 Calditrichaceae bacterium
GAGTATTAGAGAGTGCTTTTAATCCGAATTTTACCAGTGCGTAGTTTTCATCCCGTAGTGGCATTACATCAGCAATCGTTCCAATGGCTACTAAATCCAGAAGATTCAGTAAAAATTGCTTCATATCATTCTCATCCATCAGTTCTTCACATAGAGCATAGATGACTTTAAATGCAACTACGGCACCGCAAATGGTTTTAAACGGATATAGAGAATCATTCCGGTTTGGATTTATTACAGCTATAGCATGGGGTAACTCGCCTTCCTGCAAATGATGATCAGTTACTACTGTATCAATTCCCAGTGATTGGGCATATTCGATAGCATCATTTGAACTGATCCCATTATCAACAGTAATAATTAAATTGGTTTTCAATCTGACAATTTCATCAATACTGGACTTTCTTAAACCATATCCATCTTTTTCACGATGGGGTAGAATATAATGAACCGGATAATTAATCTTACGAAAAAAATACACCATCAATGCCGTGGATGTAATACCATCAACATCATAATCACCGAAGATGACGATTTTTTCTTCCCGATGAACAGCTTCTAAAATGCGGGCAACACCTTTTTTGATATCCGGTAGCAGATAAGGTGAATGCATACGATCCGTTAATTTAAACGGATCTAAATGACTTGCAGGTAAATTCCGGTTTTCAAGAATTACATCAATTATGGAGCGGTTGGCGTCTTGATTCAGGATTTCCCATATTTTCCCTGGTAACATTTGCAATCCTTCAAACCGCCTGAAAACCCCTAAGTATAAAGAAGGGTATTACAAACAATCGATTGATCAGTTTGAATAGTATATTTTGATTATCTTAGTACAACCATATATTACCTTCAAATTACTTAAAAGTTTACAGCGATTTTTTTATATTTAGTCATAATGACTTCTAACTTGGCTCGCGTGATTCCTACATAAAAAAGTCGTTTCTGTTCTTCTATTTTTTCATTTACCGGCCGGTCATCATCGTTATCCGATTTGTAAGCAAAAAAACTGGGCATCTGTTCATCTTCCACCCCTACCAAAATGACGCGTTCAAATTCAAGTCCTTTAGCCGAATGATAAGTTAATAACGAAACAGCGTCTATATTTTCCAGAGAATCCTGCGGATTAATTAACGAGATGTATGATAAAAACTCTGCAATCGCTAAATCGATTTCTAAGTTATCAAATTCTTCCGCGGTTTCCAGTATTCGTTTAAAAAAATCATCGAAATATTTTATCTTCAGTAAAAGCAACCTGATTTTCAAGCACGTTGCTTAAGGCCACATATTCAGTAAATTCTTCTCCCTGGGTACATATCTCATTCTGATTAACAACAACTAATAATTTCTGGAATATTTCGTGCAATACAATGACATCATCCAGTGCGCGATGTCTCTGTCCGGCATCCAGTTTATAACGATCGACTAAACCATCAATAGAATTTTGAGCAGACGGAAAAAGATTACGTGCTAGAATAAGTGAATCATACCTTATATTTTTTAACTTAGTCCGATTAAGTTCTTTTGCAACTCGATCTAAAATTTTAAAATCAAATGCATAACCGTTATGTGCTATTAATAAATCCCTTCCGATAAATTTCTCAAATTTTGGCCATATTTCTTCTATCGAAGGAGAAGATTTAACATCTGAATCACTAATATTATGTACCGCTTGCGCTGCTTCTTCAATAGGAATCCCCGGATTTATCAGGGAATGAAACTCATCGATTTTTTTACCGTTCTCAATTTTAACCGCAGCAATTTCTACAATGCCACATTTTTCTGGATTTTTTCCGGTGGTCTCAAGATCGAATACAACATAATTATCAAAAATTTTGTTTTGGATTGAAGTTAACTGTACTTGTAACCAGCGAAATAAATGTGACATAATACCATTTCTTCTTGAAACCTGCCTGGAAAATATATTTACAAATTGACAAGCAAGATCTTCCACAGGAAATGGTTCCAATAGTAAGACAAGGTCTTCGCTTTTTAGGTGAATTAATTTTTCATGATTTAATTCCAGCACCTGCTTATCGAAGGCGGCTTCCAGCATCGATTTTACTATGAACCGGATTTTGTCATCGGAGTGGTATATCCAGATTGTAGATGTTGGGGATTTAAGTTGTTTGACATAGGTAAATTTAACAGGTTTTATACGGGAAAGATTGTCGTTCAGAATAGAGATGCTTAATTCCTGTGTTGATTTTAATATTTCATTAATGAGCTGCTTAAATCGATAAAATGATTTAAGATTAACCAGATTAGCAATATTGCCCACGAATGTATTTATTTGTCTCCGAACCTGATAACTGATCGTCTCCTGTGAGCTAATTTCGCTCAATGCTTTGCGAAAGCTGATCCTTTTTATCCGGCTGATTTCCTGTACCTGTTTATAAATATGATAGCCCAGTTCAGTTTCAACCAATTGTTCAAGTATAAGCGTATCCGCTGGGTCGCGAATCAATTTGAGATAGAGTGATATTTTTTGCATCAATAAATTATCGGTTAGGTTTTTTCCTGCTACCATCTGATGCGGTATGCGGTTTTTTATTAGATATGAAGATATGCCTTCGCCAAATTGATGTCGGGGATATATTATGGCAATTTCAGATAAGGGTGTATTTAAATTTTCAGTCCAGTCTTTAATCTTTTTTATTAAAAAACCTATTTCCTGTTCTTCATCATTAAATGTTTGAATTTGAATGGAAGCATCATTATTGTTGGGACTGTTTATAATTTTATCCGGTTCAATTCGGTCAGTGTATTTAACGATCTTTTGAGCCGTATCCATAATACCGGGTCCGCTACGGTAATTTAAATCTAGAAAGATTGGTTTCTGGATATTAAAATCTTCCATGTAAGTTCTGATATTCACAGGATTGGCACCACGCCAGGCATAAATGGATTGATCATCATCAGCGACGACAAAAATATTGCCGTGTTTTTCAGCTAACAGTTTTACAATTAGATATTGGATTGGATCGGTATCCTGAAATTCATCTACATGGATGGCTTGGTTTAAGAAGCGATATTGATCCAATATATCCTTGTTTTCATTCAATAGAGTTAAGGTTTTTATCAATATTTGATCGTAATCTATTAAATGATGCTGATTCAGATGTTTCGTATATTCATCAAAAATAGCGGCAGAAAAAACAGGAAGTGTTTTTCCCTTTAAGATATGATTAGAGAAAGCCAGTAAAATGCCGTTTATTTTCCGATCAATATTTTCACGGACGCGACTGATCATTAATTGTTTTAATAGCCGATTTTGATAATCACTATCGCAAACTGAAAATGTTTTAGCAAGCCCAGCTTCTTTATAATTTTTTCGAAGAATATCCAGACAAAATGAATGAAAGGTACTGACCTTTATTTTTTCAGCGTCGTTTTTTAAAATTTTTTCCAACCGCTTTTTAATTTCACCGGCAGCTTTGTTGGAAAAAGTAAGAGCCAGTATTTGTCCAGGATTAATTTGCAGATTATCTATTTGATAAACAATACGTGCGATGAGTGTTCGAGTTTTTCCTGTACCTGGTCCAGCAATAACCAGGACCGGCCGGCGTGGACAGGTAGCCGCTGATTTTTGTTTTTCATTTAATTCAGAAATTAATGAATTTTTATTCATATTATTTTTGATGCGGGAAAATGCAATCTATACTACATTGGAAAATTTTTTAAAAACGCGCCCAACTTATGAAATTCAAGATCGTACTGGCCAAGAGTTTTTAATTTTTTATATCGCTCCCGACTTAGTTTTAGTTTTTCCGGATGGTAGACTTCAGCAAAATCAATAACATATTTAAATTGTTTAAAGGTTTCAGAATAATATGGATCAAAAAGGATTAAAGCATCCGTAACGGCTGGAAAGGAATCATTGGTAGTAATCAGTATTGATTCTTCAGGTGAATCGGTATAATTATTTAGTATTATATGGGGTAAAAACGATTCCTGTTTCCATACCCAGAGTTGCCTATCCAGATTATTTGCGTTTTTTGTGTCATTAACGTAAACAGTGGTTGGAACATTTTTTTCATAAAAATTTTCAATAATATCACAGGTATGTCTAAATTTATTCTGAACATTCAGCTCAATAAAATTGCCACTAAAAGAGTTTCCCGAATTCAAGTCTTACATCAAACATAGAGTGATTTTGACGTTCTCCCAGGATATCGGTAAATTTCATGAATCGATATTGTAAGCGTAAACCAAGCATGTAATTTCCATCCAATGCCACATCAGCTCCAGCAGCCAGAGCAACGTTTGCAGCCCATTCAAATTCATTCTCTACCTTAGCCTCATTAGTTGCCTCCGGGAAATTCATACCAAAGACCGGACCAATATTTAAGGCAATAAAAGGTCTGAATTGATCATCAATAGCATGGGCTAAAAGGCGTTTTTTTATAGTAAATAATAAATCGAAAACATATACATTATTCTGTTTATTTCCAGTGAGATATGTTTGGTAAGCATAGCTATAATATTCAAATTGTTTACTATCTCTCAACATAAATGCATCAAATGCGACACCAATATGATAAAAATTCTTTAATGGTTTGGCATAAAACACTCCGAGACCCGATCCGGATTCGACTACACTAAACGCTCCGCCCCACTGACTCTCTGAACTTGGTTCAGGAGATTCCTGCAGATATTTTTCATATTGACCAAATGAAAATAAAGGTAAAGATAAAATGATCAATAAAATAATTAAACGCATATCTCTATTTCCTATTACATTTTAGTAATAATTAATACTATTTTTCCACGATTGCAACACTATTTTAAATTAATTGGGTATTTAATTGTTCCCCTATATGAGTACTTAGTAAAGATTTACTCCCCATTAATTTTATAAATTCCTGGTAAAAGTGTTCAGATAAGTTTATATAAAATTAACATTTTTTAAGGCTATAATTTTGAACTTCAACATTTTAAGGCTATTGACTTGAAATTCTGCAAATTTAATTTTGATATTTACGGTTCAACTATTTTAGAAATAAAAAAACCCTTTTCATAACAATGAAAAGGGTTCCTTAGTATTAAAAAAATAATTATTTAAAGATAGCCTTAATTGCGCCCCATGTTTCTTTAATATCAGAAACCTCAGTTCTGACTATCATAGATGACTCTTCGATTATTTTATTCCGTCGGTCCAAAGCACGTACTTTATAAAAAATTACGTTAGAACTTTTAAACATAACGGATTCATCAACATATTCGTAAGAACTTCCCGGTCCTTTGGGGTTTACTTTTTTTAACTCAACATAAAACTCAGAATCATTACTTCTTAATATTTGAAATGATGTAATATTATTTTCTGATGCAGTAATCCAGGTAATACTAACCTCATCATTTTGCGGAATGGCGTTACACTCCGAAAATATATTACTGGCTAACAAAGATGAAACCAGGATTAAAATTGAAATTATTAGTAATTTGAACCGCATCAAACCTCTTTTTGGCTATGAAGTATAGATAATATAAAAATAAATTTAAACAAGTCAAGAAAAATATTATAATTGATTGGTGCGATCGCTAAATTACATATACCTACAATATTCATTTCGGATAAATGATTTTACTTTCAATGATAATAAAAATAATCTATATTTCTAGTGATCATTTAATAATTTTTACCTATTGGACTTTGCTTGAATAACTCAATTCTATTTATTCTTTTTTCTATTTTTTTATTGTATGCGGAAGATACAGGCAACATCAACGGTTTTGTGTTTGATAATGAGAACGGTGAAGCGCTCATTGGAGCAAATGTTTATATTGAGAACAGTTTATTTGGTACAACGAGCAATCTAAATGGTTATTACATTCTACCGGATAGTCCTGCTGGTGATCACAGGCTGGTATGTGAATATATAGGTTATTCAAAATTTATTAAAAATGTAAAAATTAAGGCTGGTGAAAATTTAAATATCAAAATCGTTCTAAAACCGTCTCTTTTTGAAGCCGATGAAATAGTTGTTGTGGCGGATTCGCTTCGTATGTCGCAAAAGTTATTTAATAAACCAATTTCGGAAATTAGCCTGAGTCCAAAAGAAATTAAACAAATCCCTCAGATTATTGAATCCGATCTTTTGCGAACACTGCAATCGTTACCCGGGATTTTGCCTGTATCAGACTATTCATCCGAATTATATGTACGAGGCGGCACTCCCGATCAAAATTTAATTTTAATTGATGGGGCGGATGTTTATAATCCCGAGCATGCGTTTGGCCTGTTTTCCACATTCAATATAGATGCAATAAAAGATGTGGAGATTTCAAAAGGTGGATTTAAGGCGCCTTACGGTGGTCGGTTATCATCTTTGATCAATGTTTCTCTTCTTGACGGAAACAGAAAAGAATTTGAAGGATTAGTCGGTATAAGCCTGCTCTCAGCAAAAGCAACGGTACAGACACCTATTGGCCAGTTTGGCTCACTTTCAGCCTCATTCCGTCGTACATATTTTGATCAAACCTATGGCCGGTTCATGGATGATATTCCTGATTATTATTTCTATGATGGACATATCAAAGCATTTTTTGATATCAATGCAAATAATAAATTATCAGTTAGTACTTATTGGGGGCGTGATGTGCTGGATTATGTTTTTAATGAGGATGAAGAGGATAGTGAAAATTTAATCTATAACTGGGGGAATAAGACGGGAAGTATTCGCTGGACACATATTTTTAATCCTAAATTATTTTCCAATTTTTGGCTGACCTATAGTCAATTTTCATCAGAATTTGCCCTTGCTGATTTTACTGAAGACAACAATATAACAGATCTTACACTTAAAGGGCAATTTGAATATGCCATGACTAAATCACTTATGGCTGAATTTGGATATGAATACAAAAGACTAAGTTATGCATACGAAGAGGATTTCCCTGGTGGTATTGTGGATATCAATAGAGACCGTATTCATTATGTTGGATATGTTTCGCTTGGCTGGCAGCCAACCGATCGCTGGAAGATAGATAGTGGTATACGCTATAATTATTTTGATTCTAATGTAGATTTTAAAAATTGGGCACCAAGATTTTCAGCTAAATACCGTTTGACTGAAAACAGCAACCTTAAACTGGCCATTGGTAGATTTCATCAATATCTGCATCGGGTGCCAAGAGCTTTTATAGCAGATATATGGACTACGGCAGATGAGAATTATACCAATTCAAGTGCTAATCATTATATCCTGGGTTATCAACGAGAAATTGCCGGAAATATCGCACTTGAGGTAGAAGGATATTATAAACAGTATGAAAATATTTATTCTCTCAAAGATTTTATTGTAGATTTTCAACCCCAAGACTACGATGATGAAGGTAACCCAATTTATACATCAACAAATGGTCTATTCAATAGGGGTGATGGAAATTCGATAGGCTTTGAAGTTCTGTTGAGAAAAAATTATGGCCCATTAACAGGTTGGCTTGCCTATGCATTATCAAGGACTAAATATTCAATTGACAATATAGATGAAGGAAAACCATTTACACCAAGACATGATCGAACCTCAGTTATCAATGGGATCGCAAATATAGAGCTTAAAAATCTTATTCGTGACATACTTAATCGAAAACACAAAAAAGATCGAGGTAACTGGTTAATAGGGTTCAGTTTTATTTACTCTACCGGTCAACCAATTACACTAACAAGTTCCACCTATAGCATGAGTTCATTCCCTGATTGGGACTATGATGCTTATTTGCTTTATCCGTCGGACAAAAATGAATTTCGTCTCCCACCATATATTCGCCTGGATATGAGTATTAATTATGAAAGACAATATGATAATTGGATGGTGATTCCATATTTTCAGTTCTTTAATCTGGGAGATCGAAAAAATGTCTGGTTTCTAAATTATGAAAATGAAGAAGAAATTGAGGGAAATGGACAAACGGTTATTAAACAGGATATTGAAATCATTGAAATGCTGCCGTTTTTACCGACTTTAGGTGTAACCGTTAAATTTTAAGGCAATATGAAATTTTATCACTTAATATTAATAGCTACTTTTATACTATATCTGGCATGTGGGGACACCAGTGTAGATATTGATAAAAGTACTTATAAACCTAAAATTGTTGTGAACGGATTACTCTATACAGGGGAAGAGATACAAAGAATAGAAATTATGCGGAATTATCCTTTAAATACAACGATTATACCAGATGATAAATATATAACCGATGCTCTGGTAAAAATTAGCAACACAAATGGTGAGACTTATACATTACACTATTCTCCATTTAGTAATTCTTATATCTCTGAGTATAATCAGATAGATATCATTGGTGGGCAGGAATATACACTCGATGTTACAGCTAAAATAGATGATAAGGATTTATGGACGAGATCAAGTACAATTGCTCCGCATTTAGGTTTTTCAATTAACAATCAGTTATCCTCAACAGGTGATATACCGTATCGAAAATATTACGTTAATGGATTATTAACCAGCCCAACAGTAACTTTCAACCGGACTGTAGGTGCTGAATTTTATGGTTTATCAGCTGTTGCACTTAATGCTGATGAAACGACTTTTATTGAAGATAATATTTTTGGTGTTGATCCTGATAGTCTGGAAGAAATAATCAATTATATTAAATACATATCCTACTGGTCATCTCCCGATAACAACACGGAAGGCACATCGACCATTGAACTTCCCTGGTACCTGATTTATTTTTATAGCAGTTATCGATTGATATTATATGCCGGTGATTTAAACTTTTATCATTTCTTTATAAGTCACCAAAATGTTATGAATGTGGATGGAAATTTACGGGAACCGCTTTTTTATTTTGAGGGCGATGGAATTGGCTTATTTGGCTCTGCGGTGAGGGATTCTGTTTATTTTAATGTGATTCCCTAAGTTTTAATTAATCTAAATCAATTACTGTCAATAACCCTGTTCTCATTTTTATTGGCCAGTATAAATAATGGTAATTAATTGCAAAAATTTCCTCATCAATACTAAGTAATAACTCATCCGGCAATCCTTCCTGTATAATACGTATATATGGATTTACCTGATAAATTCCCGTATTAAAAAAATTAGACGAGAAAACAAATGAAGTGGGCCAATAAACGATATCTTTAATAACAGTTGTTGATAGAATTGCTGGATTTCCCTGAATTAAAATTGCTTCTTCAATAGGTGAATTTTGTTCTAAAAACACCAGACTACTGGCAGCGTTCCAATTATTAAAATGTGTTTGAACGATTACTGAATCAACCAAACTTTCGAGACGAATAGTAAAATTTATTGGATCCTTATTTGTTGTAACTATTTGATTTGGTACAATGGTAGTTTGAATATCTAAAAGTTTTTTTAAGATAATTTTATGTTTAAAATTTCCTTTTTCATCAAGTGTTTGAGTGCCATACTCAAATTCTCCATTTATTATTAGTAGATCATATTCTTTAAACTGGTAATTTGCTGTATAGATGAATAATTTGTAGATACCGTTTAAACCACCACCAGCCTGGGATTCAGCTACAGGTAATTCAATTTCGAAATTTCCAAATTCATCAGTCCAATCTGATAAATTAATCCCTTCAAGCCATATATATATCCCTGATAGTGTAATATCTTGATCAAGCCCAACTTGACCTTTTATCAGGTAGTTTTCCTTTATATCGATTTTATCATCGAAAAACGGATTATCAGTACATCCTGAAAAAAACAGAACAAAGCCAATTATTAAAAACTTATCAGACCACATCATTTACCTTTTTAATATTGAATCCCAAATGTAAGATAATATCGACGATCGCGAATGGCGATCCCCTCAAGCATCGTATCACTGTTAAAAATATTACGAGCACTTACATTCAGGAATAACTTCAAACGTCTTAATTCAACAGTTTTATTCAGATGCAGATCAAGATTTGAATATCCAGGCAAAGTGACTTCCCAAAGTTCATTTTGATAATTCCGAATCCAGGCTTTTTGATCACTTTCATAAAATCCATGAGCCCGAAATGAATAGCCAGCATGATCAATTAATAGATTAGTTACATACTTAATGTCACTTTTAAATGGAAATGCTGCCATTTCAGATATGAAATATTTAGATACTCCCATATCAAAAGTAATTTTCCGTTTCACCATAAACAATTGGATATTACTTTCGATACCTGATATATCTGCATTTTTCACATTATCATAAAATGCGACTGGAATACCGGGGGAGTAATAAATTCTAAATTTATTCTCATAATAATTTTTAAAGTAATTGAAATTAAATTGCCATCCGTTAATTGATCCATATTCATTCAATTCTTGTACTACGCTGGCACCTATCTCAAGACTACGATTTTTTTCCGGCTTTAAATTTGGCTCATGCGCACGGGTATAAAAATCCATCGACGCCGGTGAACTGATCTGCTGAAATAGTGTTGGAAATTTTACATTTGAGCCAAAATTTAAGTAACTATTAATTCGGAGATATCTGTTTTCTGCCAGTAATTGGCTTGAAAATTTTAACGTAGATTCAGACCAATTGTGTTTGCCTGCATCTTTTGGATTGAAATTAATGTATTCTGGTCTGATTCCCGGACCTAATTCAATATTTTTCTGGTCATTATCAATATTATCGTATCGGTAACTTAAATCCAAATCTGCCAATTTAAGAAAGTTGGATTTTGTAGGAACATGAAATTTAAGAATAGAAGCCAGACCATGCTTATATTGACTGAATAAACCTGACTCAATGCCAAAGTTTAGCTCTGATGAAAGATCACGGTAGTCATGGAAATTAAGCTCACCTTTTTCA
>JARRPN010000089.1:0-2166 GCA_037382875.1 Calditrichaceae bacterium
CAAAGCCGTAAAATCAATATTTTTATTTAATTTGTCAATATAGTTTGTGAAATTTCTTTACAAACTTATGAATAGAATTTTACTTTTGGAAAAGAAATAAAATTTAATCCATCAATACCCAGTTAACACCAAAACGCACACGACGGATTGTTTCAGGATATCCGGTAATATATGAATAGTCATTACTCATCGGATTATCCATAGCCATATAAAGCTGTGCGCTTTTAACCGTTGCAGCAATTTTATAACTAAAATAATAATAGCTTTCTGTTTTATTATTATCCCAATAAATACGCTCAACAATGGGATTATAGTATAGATTATTATGACTATCGTACCAATGGAAGCTACCGACAGCATCAATAATGACTGCACCCTTAAGCCAGGTATCTCTATATTTCAACTGTCCGCTGAATGATTTCTTGGGTGAAAGATTGATGTTAGCATCATTTATATTTCCGGCTAACTCCAGAGTAAACCAGTAAAGTGAGTATTTACTATTCAACTCAATTGAGTTAAAACTGCGATCCGGACCATTATAGAAACTTGTTGAGTCCATCAGGATTTCATTAGAAATTATATTTGTTGAAATTTTTGCACCTACAGATAAATTGGAAAATGGAACATATCCTGCTTCTGCAGAATAGCTTTGCAGGGTTTCTAAATCAAGGTTGTCATTCCCACGATACTTTTGAAAATAGATGGATCTTTCATTACGATAAGGAAATCGTTGCGCCCTGTTACCGCTTATATTGAACCAAATATCATCAAAATTCATATTTAAATGGATTGCCGGAGACCAGCTTATATCCTGATTATATAAATAACCGCTTCCAATCTTAGTTTTTATGCCTAACCATTTAAGCATAGGATAATAAACTTGAATCTGAGCATTCATACCATTATCCGTTAGTTTACTGGCAAAACTACTACCCCAAAATTTATTTTGATAGGCAGAAAATGCAGCATGCAGTTTAAACTTACCAAGATTTTGTATTCGGTCTATTCCAAACTTGATTTGATCAACTCTTCGGCGATTATAAAATGTAGTAACAGAATCAAAATCTGACTCATTCCTTCTGCGAATACGTGTATAACCGGCATCAAGTCTCCAGTATTCACTACTATCAGGATTGGTAATATAGTATATTGAGTTATTATAATCATGGCGAAATTCAAAATAATAGTACTCGGGATATGCGCTTTCATTATAGATCGTAAGCTTTTCCCGATCTATATTGATGGTAGTATGTGAAAATATTTTATTTGTAATCCGATAAAACAATCCTGCCCGATATTGGAAAGCATAATTTTGCCCTCCAAAATATATTTTATTAATACCTCCAAGATTAACAGAAATATTCTCAGAAAGTTTTCTGGAAAAATCGATATCTAAGTCAGTATACCTATCATCACCTTGTCGAAACATAACTCTGGAGTACGGTTCATCCAGAGAACTCATAGATTTTGTTTTTAGATTTATACCTTTACCATAACCATACATTGAAATACCAATATCATCATCAACTTCCCGCAAACCATCCAGGGAAATCATATGCGTATTAAACATACCATGCATTGGATCATTTAAAACAAAACCATTTAGATATATATCAGTTTGGTGAGGTAATAAATTATTATATCCGATAAAACGTGGAAAACCAGGCCACATAAAATTGTACATCTGGAATTCAGGTTTGTGTCGGAATATATCTGCAAGACCTGTATAATTGATCGTGATTAGATCATCAAATTGGTAATATATTTCCTTTTTCTCTGTCTTGTCGGGACTGCCTTTTAATTGGAATTTCTTCCAGGATTGATCATATTCAGCATTAATTGCTTTTTGCTGGGCTCGTTTGATTGAATCTGCCCTCATAGAATCAGAAAGAACAGTATTAACTGTTTTAATCGAATCAAGTGATGCATCAACCTGAATCGAGTCCGCAATTTGTGCGGATACAAATTCGAACAAAAAGCTTACAATTAAAAATACAAAAAGCGATCTCATCTACATCCTAATATTAAATATATTTTATCCTACGATATTATGTGAGAATTTGTTGATAAAATATATTTAATATTAGGATGTAGATGAGATCGCTTTTTGTATTTTTAATTGTAAGCTTTTTGTTCGAATTTGTATCCGCACAAATTGCGGACTCG
>JARRPN010000089.1:2181-17000 GCA_037382875.1 Calditrichaceae bacterium
CAAAATTGCATTTTAATTATTTAATCTTTATATAATATCAGTTTAAAGACAGTTTCAGAAATTCATATTAGATATGGGGTGTATAAAATGACTTATATTATTACAGAACCTTGTGTTGGTGTTTGCGATACCGCTTGTGTAAATGTTTGTCCAGTTGATTGTTTTTATCCGGCCGAAGGTTATTCGTTTGAAACAGAAGAAGGCAAAGAAAAAATGCGTGCTGATGGCAAACAACTTTATATTCATCCCGATGAATGTATTGATTGCGGAGCTTGTGAACCGGAGTGTCCCGTAGAGGCTATTTTCCCCGAAGACGAAGTACCTGATGATCAGAAGGATTATATAAGAATTAACTATGAACGCTTCGGTATGAAGCCATAATGGTTTTGCATAGATCAAACATTAATAATGAGTAAAATCTTTCAATAAATAGTTTTGAACGTAATCTTTGATTCCATTTTCCAGACTATGTGGTGAAATATTATATCCTGCAGTCTGAATTTTATCCATTTTCGCTTCTGTGAAATACTGGTAACGATCTCGAATTTCCATCGGCATGTCTATATATTTAATGTTAGTCTTCAAACCCATTGCTTCAAAAGTTGATGAAACAAGGTCTTTAAAAGTCCTTGCTTTTCCTGTTCCCACATTGAAAATACCGGATTTATTTTTATTCTTTAGGAAGAACATAACCATATCCACAGCATCCATGACATAGACAAAATCACGTTTCTGTTCACCATTTTTATAATCAGATCGATGGGATTTAAACAGATTAACATATCCACGTTCTTTAATCTGATTGACTGCTTTATAAATAACAGAGACCATATCACCTTTATGGTATTCGTTCGGGCCATAAATATTGAAGAATTTTAATCCAACGATTTCATTCAGCCAGCCTTCTCGCTGCGCTTTTAAATCGAAGGCGTGCTTTGAATACCCATACATATTCATAGGCTGCAATTTTCTTAATTCAGCCTCATCATCATTATAGCCCAATGTACCATCACCATAGGTTGCAGCGGAACTGGCATAAATGAATCTAATTTTCTTCTTAACACAATATTCAGCCAAATTTAGTGTATATCGATAATTATTTTCCATTAAATAATTGGTATCAGTTTCTGTAGTTGCACTGCAGGCCCCCATATGAATAATAGCTTCGATGTTGGAATGCGAATTCAGATAGTCCAATAACTGGCTTCGATCCAAGTAGTCATAAAAATTCAAATTACGCAGATTCTTCCATTTATCATTCTTACGGAGAACATCCACAACAATAACGTCATTTTCCCCATCTCGATTTAATCTGGAGACTATACAGCTGCCAATAAAACCGGCTGAACCTGTTACAACTATCATAAGATTATTCCTAAAATATTTTCAGGAAATGTAAGGCTATTTAACATTTTGTTCAATGAATAATTCATTTAATCTACGTTCTTTACGTCCTTCCCAATTACGTTTATGATACGCATATCCTGCAATTAACGGCATCGCAATCGTAGCTTCAGCATACACCATCTGCTCATAAGTTGTCTCTACTTTTCCCCATGATGACGCTTCTTTTAATGTGGAGCCGGACAATCCGCCATCGCGTTCATCCGCCACGGTGATCTGAATCGCATACTTATGCATAGGGGCATCCTGTTCCAGAATTTCTGAAGCTACTACAATATCCTGTACAAAATTCTTAGGTACGCCACCGCCGATCATAAATATACCGGATTCTTTATTATTAATTTTTATCTTTGTTAATTCTAAAAAATCAGCAGCCGAGTCTATAGTTACCTTCCCACCTTTGGTATGATATTGATGATGAATTAAACCGAAACCGGCAGAAGAATCGGAGAAAGCAGGACAAAATATCGGAACACTTTTTTTATAAGCCTTATATACAATCGACTCTTCTCGAGATTTTGAATAATCACTATGATCATCCAGGTGCTTGCCCATTTGCATAATAAATTCACGGGATGAATATGGCCGTTTTTCGAGCAATTCACAAATATTTGCTACAGTCTCATCACATATCCTTAAATCTTCTTCATCGATATAGGTATCATAAATACGATCAATCATCAATTCACGCAATTCATTGTCATTGGAAAATGGACTACCCTGGTAATGAAAAAATCCCAACGCTTCAAAGAAGTCCTGATCGACTATATTAGCGCCGGTGGATACAATCGCATCGATCATGTTTTTTTCTATAAGGGTCGTAACAACTTTTTTCAACCCAGCACTAATTAAAGAACCAGCTAATGTTAAAAAAATAACCGCATCCTTATCTTTCTGCATCATATCAAATATCTGGCAAGCTCTATTTAAATTTCGTGCCTGAAAGGCCATTTTGCCCATAGAATCAATCATCGGTACTACATTATGCTGTGTGATATCGATATGCTCTAACTTCTTTTGTAAATAATCTTTCTTGATCATTCTATTTTTGCTCCAAAATATATTAAATTTATAAACACATAGTTTTTAAAGGTCAGGAATTTAGAAAATCATAAAGCGCTTATCAATAGTATTGGTCTGCTTCACAGATTCGAACTTCGGAATATTTTTAAGGGTTTATTAGTCATTGAAAGTAAAAAATTAAGAAAAATCGGGCTAATATGAATATGCATACTTTACAGACAGAAGTCGTTCTGAATGATTCAAATGAATCAGTATTTTCATTTTTCAGTAATATCGAAAACCTTGAAAGAATTACACCGGACTGGTTAAACTTTACAATATTAAGACAAACACCCATTGATATCAAAAAGGGGAGTTTGTTCTATTTCCAGATCAGAATTTTCAAAGTTCCTCTCAAATGGAAAACAGAAATAACATGCTGGGAACCGCCGTATCGGTTTATCGATGAACAATTGAAAGGACCGTATAAAAAGTGGATTCATGAGCATCGTTTTATTGATGAGGGAAATCAAACTAGAATGATTGATATAGTAAATTACCAGGTTCCGGGATGGTTTTTTTCATCTCTAATTCATAAGTTGTTTGTCAGAAATGCTGTTAAAAAAATATTTAGATATCGAAAAGAAACGATAAAACAAATATTTAATTGAAATCTAAGATTGGCAGGTTTTGTGTCCCTCAAATTAAATAAAATTAATGAAAAAAGCTTTGAACTTTTAAAAAAGATAGTTAATCCGATTAATATCTTCTGGTTTCGTCGTGATCTACGACTTGAAGATAATCATGGATTATATCAGGCTTTAAATTCTGAATACCCCGTTTTAGCTTTATTTATTTTTGATACAATTATTCTGGATGAGTTAAATGATAAATCGGACGCCCGTGTGTCATTTATTCATCAACAACTGAATCAAATTGACAAAAAATTAAAATTGAATAATTCATCGCTCTTAGTATTATGCGGTGATCCGGAAAAGATCTGGTGTGATATTTATCATTTATTAAACATTCATACTGTTTATACAAACAATGATTATGAACCATATGCAATAGCAAGGGATGAGAAAATTAAAAAGATATTGAAAAAGGGAAATGTTCATTATAAATCCTACAAAGATCAGGTTGTATTTGAGAAAGATGAAATATTAACAAGAGAGGGAAAACCTTATACTGTCTATACACCATATAAAAAGCGATGGCTTGAGATATTTAAAATTAAGGATGTTAACCAATACTCGTCAGAAAAACTATCTGGAAATTTCGTAAATAATATTAATTTACTTATTCCGGCTCTACAGGATATTGGATTTCAAAAATCATTGATAGATATTCCAGATAAAGCACCTGAAGTAGGATTAATAAAAACCTATCATCTTAACCGTGATTACCCTGCAAGAGAGGCGACAACAAGACTGGGAATACACCTAAGATTTGGGACAACCAGTATACGATCTCTTGTTGATTTAGGTATGAATACAAATGAAACCTGGTTGAGTGAGCTGATCTGGCGGGAGTTTTTTATGATGATATTATGGCACTTCCCCCATGTTGAACAAGAACCATTTAAAAAACAATATAGCGGCATTCAATGGCGTAATGATAAAGCTGAGTTTGAACTCTGGTGTCAGGGTAAAACTGGTTACCCGTTAGTAGATGCAGGAATGCGAGAACTAAATTCAACCGGTTTTATGCATAATCGAGTACGTATGGTAACTGCCAGTTTTTTAACTAAACATCTGCTTATCGATTGGCGTTGGGGTGAACATTATTTTGCAGAAAAATTACTCGATTTTGAGCTGGCTTCCAACAATGGAAACTGGCAATGGGCAGCTGGATGTGGTTGTGATGCTGCTCCATACTTTCGCGTATTCAATCCAGAAATTCAGCTAAAAAAGTTTGATCCTGCATTAGAATATGTAAAAAAATGGATTCCTGAATTTGGAACAGATAAATATCCTGAACCAATTGTAGATCATAAATATGCAAGAGAACGTGTTCTAAGTGTTTACAAGACAGCAATTAATAAGTATAACTTAAACACTACTTAAATGGATAGAAATAGAGATGAGCTTCAACATTATCTGCTTCCTCACTAACAGTGTAATATCCTTTCCCATCGGTTGACCAGCAAAGTGCTTCACCTTGTGGTTCGACCATATACGGCAGATGTTCTGGCATTTGCAAAAATACATCTTTGATTGATTGTCCTGTTTTCCTTTTCCAATAATAAATACTTTCATAGTTTTTTAAAATAATACTAGATCCGGACGCTGATATATCGCCAGCAACCACCTGAGTAATAGGCAAAGTTGCTATTCGTTTTGGAATTATTATTGAATCAGTTTTTTGCGGAAAGGGTAGAACATATACTCCAACACTCTCTTCTCTTTTGGATACTATAATTAGATCTTTGGTCCATGGATCTATCATTAATGTTTCTGCATCCCGAGCGCCATCTGGATATTTATAAGAAATGATATTAATATCAGTTATAATTGAATCATAAGGTATCTTTTTAAAATCAATCTTTGGTTCCTTCAATCTATAAATATATTTAACATCGTAAACTGCACGGTTATCACCTATTTCCGCTATATAAATATAGGATTGTCCATCAATTGGTCCCGGACCTATGCTAATATCTTCCCAGTCTCTGTTTTCTATTTCGTTTAATTTGAACCTTCCTAAGTGCTTGCCTTTGTCATTAATCGCAAAAATCTGAGGAAGATTACCGCTATCATTGTGCAGCCAGAAAACGTTAGCATTAATTTCACTTTTATCAATACCTGAGATTTCAGTAAGCCGGTAATCTTGTATTAGCCCCAAATCGATTCCGCGTTCTTTATTTTTACTTTTGCTGCAACCTGAATATATAAATAAAAAAATATGAGTACTAATTTTAAATAATTCATTATAAGATTCCTGATTCTGTATTTAAAACAAATAATTAAAAAACTTATAGGATAACTATGTCTGTCTGTCCAATATTTCCCGTACTTTTTTCGATATGGTTTTTATAGAGAAAGGTTTGTATATAAAATTAACTGATTGTGATTCTGCACCAGTTCTTATGATCTGACTATCAGTATACCCGGACATCATTATAATTTTCATATCAGGATATTGTTTGTTCACTTCTTCCGACAATTCCTGACCTCCCATATCAGGCATCACAACATCAGAAATAATTAAATCAATTTCTTTAGATTTATTTTTCAAAACCTTCAGCGCTTCAATTCCATCTTTTGCTTCCAAGACTTTATAGCCCGAATTTTGCAAAGCTTCCTTAGCAAACTCCAGAACATTAACTTCATCTTCAACAACAAGAATTGTTTCATTACCACCGACTTTAATATCAGTTCTCTTGCGATCCTCATCAGTCTCGGTTTCCCATTCTGTGTATGGCCAGTATACTTTAATTGTTGTGCCTTTACCTAATTTACTGTCTACTAAAATATGACCTTCATTCTGTTTAACAATACCGAACACAGTGGCGAGTCCTAATCCAGTCCCTTTTCCCTGTTCTTTTGTGGTAAAAAATGGATCAAAAATCCGATCAAGTGTTGATCGGGACATTCCTTTACCGGTATCTTTTATAGATATGATTACATAATCTCCTGCATTGATATCCGGGTTTTCACTGGCATAACTATCTGAAATATGAGTTTTACTTGTTTCAATTATAATGTGTTTATCTGTTTTTTGATTTTGATTTTCCAAAATTGCATCTCTCGCATTAATAATGAGATTCATCAGCACTTGCTCAATCTGACCCGGATCAGCCTTAATGGGAGGTAAATTATCCATTAAATTACTGATCATTTGCAAATCCTCACCAATAATCCGATGAAGCATTTTATCCAGACTTGTAATCACTTTATTAACATCAATAATTTTTGGTTCAATAATTTGCTGACGACTGAATGCCAGCAACTGTCGTATCAGACTACTTGCTTTTTCTGCACTTTTAATAACATCTTCAATATGTTTATATGCTTTACTATTTTTAGACATCATTAATTGCGCTAACTCTGCATGACCATTTATTACCGTAAGAATATTGTTAAAATCGTGCGCTACACCACCAGCAAGATGGCCAATAGCTTCCATTTTATGGGTTTGTCTTAATTGAATTTCATACTGCCGGCGGATGGAAATATCACGAATAAAAACAAGGTCTGCCGGTTTCCCTTCATAACTAATTAAACTCGCATTGACTTCCGTAACTATTTTATGCCCTTTTTTGTGATTTAAAGATAGCTCGAAAGTGCCACATAAGACTTAAATGAGGATTCAAGCAACTCGTCCGTATCATAACCTGAGAGCATGGTCATTCGTGGATTGGAATATGTAATAATATCATCCTGAACAATTAAAATACCATCATTAGCTCTTTCAACCAGTATTCTGTATTTTTCTTCACTTTCAATTAAAGCCTGTTCGACCCGCTTCCTTTCACTGATATCTTCAATCATACCGTCAAAGTAAATAACATCACCCTTGTCATCAGCAACGGCAACTGCTGTGATTGATGCCCAGAAAGTGCTGCCATCCTTACGTTTTAACAGATATATTTCATTATCTACGAATCCTTTACGTCGCATTTTTCTCTTAAAACGATTCCGGTCTTTGGGATCGTGGTACAGATCAGCTGCACCTGTTTCAAGCGCTTCTTCCTTGGAATTGAAACCAAACATATTTATAAAAGTTGGATTCACCTCAATAAAATTACCAGGTGCTCTGGGAGTATTACGATAAATACCTGCATGCAAATTATCTGTAATAGTGCGATACTTTTCTTCACTATATTGTAAAGCTTCTTCAACTTTAAGCCTTTCTTCTATTTCCTTACCAAGTGCAAAGTTCATTTCCTGAAGCTGAGCATTTCTTCGTCGGATATTGTTCATTCGCATATTATAGAAAAATATTCCAATCCCGATTAGAATAATACCTGATAGAATTTTAAACCAGAGTGTTTCCCAATATTCGGGTTTTACTATCACTTTAATAGAAGTGCCATCTTCATTCCAGATACCATCACTATTTGTACCCTTAACTTTAAGTACATACTTTCCTGCCGGTAGATTGGTATATTGAGCAAATCGTTTAGAAGAAGGCACGTAAATCCAGTCATCATCAATTCCAATTAATTTATATGCATACTGATTTTTTTCAGGATTGCTGTAATCCAGAGCTGAAAACTCAAATGTGATAGAATTTTTACCCGGTTTTAATTCAATCTGCTGCAGTTCACTAAGCGCTTTACTTAATCCATTTTCTGTTCCTACTTTAATCCTTTTATGTTCTATCTCCAGACCGATTAAAACAATTGGGGCCTTATATTGATGGTCTGTAATACTATCGGGATGAAAGATATTAAAACCGTTAACACCACCAAAAATCATTTCACCCTGTTCATTCTGGTAGTAAGCGCCAAAATTAAATTCTGTGCTTTGCAATCCATCTTTTATACCAAACTGCCGGATATTTTTTGATTCATCCTCAATATTTGGATTAAAGCGAATAAGACCACGGTTAGTGCTCATCCAAAGACGTTGTCTATTGTCCTCAAGTATTCCATAAATTAAATTATTTTTTAAACTTGCAATCTGATCATAGTTTGAAAAAGATTCAGTTAAAGTATTTAGTCTATTCAGGCCGGCACCATATGTCCCTATCCATAAAATACTATCAGATTCTTCATGAATTGAGTAGATATAATTTCCGCTGATGGATTTTATATTATCTCTTTGATACTTATATATCTTTACTTCTCCAGACTTTGGATCAAGACGATCTAAGCCACCTCCGTAAGTACCTAACCAAATAATTCCGTTACTATCTGCATGAATTTCAAATATACGGTTACTGCTAAGCGGATAAGTGGATATCGAATCAGCGGTATAACGTGTAAACTTATTTTTATGAATGTCAAATCGGTTTAATCCCCCACCATTTGTTCCAAGCCATAAAATGCCTGAGGGATATTCTTCAATCACTGTAATAAAATCATTGCTCAAACTATTATTATTATGTGGATTATGTTTAAATACCTGAAATGTGTTTGTTCTTGTATCAAATCTATTTAAACCACTATATGTCCCAATCCATAGAAAACCCCGGCTATCAAAATGAAGAGCTCGAATACGGTCATCACTAAGTTTGTTACTATCACTTGAAGAATGATAAAATCTTTTATATGTGCCTTTTTTTCGATTATATCTGTATAATCCCTGGTTGGTTCCTATCCATAAAATACCTTTTTGCTTCTGATCAAAGGCATAGGTAAAGTTGTCCCTCCTATTACTATCCTTCTTTTGATTAATCAGGTAATGGTTAAACCGTTCCAATTGCGGATTATACTTACATATCCCTCCACCATAAGTACCAATCCATATTATACCGGATCGATCTTCATAAAGAGAATAAATGTGATTATCGCTTATGCTGAATTGATCGATTTTATCATAATAAAAATTTGTAAAATCACCGGATCGCTTATCTAAAATACTTAAACCAAATTCAGTTCCTAACCAAAATAAACCTTTCTTATCTTGTATCACAACATTGATCGTATTATTGGATAATGAATTTTTGTTATAACGGTTATGTTTATAAGTTCGGAACTTATTCTTTTTAAGATCATATTTACTCAATCCATTTGCTGTTGCGATCCACAAATTTGAGGATTCATCTTCATAAATATCATAAATACGATTATCACAAATGGTATTTGGATTATTATTTTGATGCCGAAAGCGTAAAAATTTATCCGAATCAGGCACCATATAGTTTAATCCGTCATTCGTACCAATCCACAAGGATCCCTGATTATCTTCAAAGATTACAGAAATATTGTTATCGCTTAGCGTTTCCTGATCAGTTTTATCTGATTTATATGACTGAATTTTATTTCTATCCTGATTAATTTCACATAATCCATCTTCAGTTCCTATCCAGATATTTCCATTGCGATCTTCATAAATCTTATTTACTATTTTATTACATATATCTGATAGATTAAGCGAATCATTTAGAACCAACTGAAAACAATCCAGGTCTCGATTATAAATAGTTAGACCATTATCAGTTCCAATCCAGATTACACCATTGTGGTCTTCATGCAACGAATTTATTTTATTATGTATGAGAGAAGTTGAGTCATAGGGTTGATGGCGATATACAGTAAAATTATAACCATCGTATTTATTTAATCCATCACGTGTTCCAAACCACATAAAACCACGATGGTCCTGTAATATTGAATACACTGTAACTTGTGACAAGCCATCAGCAATTGAGAGATTTTCAAATTTAACCTGCCCGCCAGTTTTAGCATTTGTCGAAAGTGGGATAGAATATATACTATTGCTTGATAATAAGAATAAAAATAGTAAAAAGAATATTTTCCTTGTAGATATAATCTCTATCATATATCTAAATATCAATTTAAAAAAATATATAACAGTTAAATTAATTTGTTTTTGTTTATTTAAAATATATTTACCCTTTTATCAGATTTAACAAGTACATCCGCTGATATGCTTAATTTTATTATAAAATCAATTTGAAGCAATAACTTTCTAAGGCAATTGATAACATTTTCTTTTTTCATTCAGATTATAAATTTCAATGACTGTATTATGAGTTGATGGTATCATAAGTTCTTCTTTAGAATGAGATTTCATCTATTTAAATTTCAATAATGCCAGATAAATACTCGACAGCAGGCAGATCCGGTAACCGGGTCTTCCGGTATACCATATTTCGGTGCAAAATAACGTGAGACAAAATCGACATCTTTGCCGCGTGCTGTTACAATGACTCCTTGTAGGTCGAGTTTACTCAAAAGCAAAAAATCAGGATTTATGGCACCAACCTGTTCAGCAGAATTAAATACGGCAAAATAATTATTACAACTCATGATCTTTTTAGGTTTTATCCCCAACGCTTCAATTATGTGCTCAGGCATCTTACAATCAACGGGAGGAATAGAAGGAAAATTAAGCACAATTTTTTCATTATCCTGATTGACATAAAGCGGACCACTTTCTGATGAAAATTTAATATTATCAATATCCTGATCAAGATGCTTAAATATGACAAAAGCGCTTGCCAAAGTTGCGTGACCGCATAAATCTACTTCTTTAGTGGGTGTGAACCAGCGGATTTGATATTCATCTCCTTTTTTAATAAAAAAAGCGGTTTCAGCCAGATTATTTTCCTGGGCTATTTTTTGCATTCTGGATTCATCAATCCATCTATCTAATGGGCAAACAGCAGCGGGATTACCGGCAAATACTTTACTTGTAAAAGCGTCAATCTGAAAAATTTTAATTTTCATTAAATGTTCGTCCTTACACATACATTTATTATAAATTTAGGCAATCCAGCTATAAGATGCCATCGTCATGATGCACATGATTTTTATTGATTAAACGGAAATCTTCTCAAGATATTTCAAGAACTAAACTGTGTAATAATAAAAAGATAATTTTTATCAGAGAATTTAAATTTCTATAAGTTCACGGACTTTTCTAGATAAATCATAGATAGAGTATGGTTTATGCAGAAAATTAATATCATTGTTAAGTTTGCCATCCTGCACAATTTTTTGATCGGTATATCCTGATGTAAATAATACTTTTAAATCCGGCTGTATTTTTTTGATGTTTTCTGCAAGTTCTTTTCCACCCATACCCGGCATAATGACGTCCGTAATAACAAGGGAAAGTTTTGATCCATTATGTTTAATATAATCCAATGCTTCAATACCATTAGCTGCTTCGAATATTTCATAACCCACAGATTGCAAGGTTTCTGATGCCACATCTCTTACTTCAGGTTCATCCTCCACAATTAATATCGTTTCATTCCCCCCGACAATTTTTTCATCTAAACGTTTTGCACTCGTCTCGCAGATTTCAGATTCAACAACCGGCCAGTAAATCCTAAAAGTAGTTCCATCATTCGCTTTACTATCTACATAAATGCTGCCGTTATTCTGTTTTACAATTCCGTACACCATGGATAATCCCAATCCGGTACCTTTGCCCTCTTCTTTAGTCGTAAAGAAGGGCTCAAAAATTTTATCTTTAGTACCGTTTGGTATTCCAATACCAGTATCGGAAATTGATATTTCAATAAATTGACCTGCACTACTGCCTTTATGCTTATCCGTGAACTTTTTATTCAAATTAACATTGTGTGTTTGAATTTTTATTTGTTTCTCAGAAGCAATATCAGTTTTTTGATTGATAGCATCACGGGCATTTAGAATGATGTTCACAAATACCTGTTCCAATTGGTTGGGATCTGCCTTTATAAAACCGATATCACGTTCAAGATTAATATGTGTTTCTATATCCTCCCCAATTAGTCTGATAAAAACAGAATTCCAATCGGTGATGAGTTTATTGATGTTTACAATCTTTGTTTCAATAATTTGTTTGCGGCTGAAAGCTAAGAGTTGCTTTACTAAGTTACTTGCTTTCTCTCCGGCAGATCGTACCTGGTTGATTTTTCTATACAGTTTATGTGATACATCTATTTCCTGAAGTGCCAGATCTGTGTATCCATTGATGATGCTGAGAATGTTATTGAAATCATGGGCAATACCGCCAGCAAGCTTACCAACTGCATCCATTTTTTGGGATTGACGTAACTGTGCTTCCATTTTCTTGCGTTCAGTAAGATCTGATGAGATACCTACTAATGCAATGGGCACTTCATTATCATTTCGAATTACCGAGGTTGATAAATAGACAGGAAATTCTTCACCGTTCTTACGTCGATTTATTAATTCACCAATCCAACCTTTAGTAATGGTCTCAGGCAAAATGTTTTTAATTATATCCGGATCGTTGTTTGGTGAACGAATAAGATTAATATTTTGACCTATTAGCTCTTCTTCAGAATATCCATATATGTTTATGAACGCTTCATTAACAAAAAGAATATTATCATTCAAGTCAGTAACACTTACCGCTTCCCGGACGCTTTTTATAGTATGGGCTAACATGTTCATTTCAGCTTCAATTTTTTTCTGTTCAGAAATATTTCGAATAATGGCCCAAAATCCCTCCGGTTTTCCGTCATCATCTCGCATCAGATATGTTCTTAATTCAACAGGAAACGCATCCTTGTTTTTGTGGATATACTCCTTTTGATAAATTTCAGAATATCCACGTTTTAACGTCTGACTCTGGACAATTTTCACATCTGTTTTTAGCCATTTTTTCGGTGTAATATCTTTATTGGTCAGCTTAGTGATTTCCGATAGATTATAACCCGACATTTCAAGAAAAACCGGATTACAATCTATAATATTACCCTCTAAATCATAAACCACAATACCATCACGGTTATTGTCATAGAGTTCACGATAGCGCTCCTCAGAACGTATATGAGCAGCTTCAATCAACGTTTTTTCAGTACGATCCCAAATAAAGGATCGACTCCCCAGGATATGCCCATGTTCTTTAATAGCAGAAGTGTGTACATCCAGATACAATAAAGAACCATCTTTACCGACTGCCTTTACCTCATAGGCTGAATCAGCTTGCAGACCCAAAAAACGTCTATTATGGATTTCTTTGAACCTATCTTTGTCATCAGGATGAATTAATGTAAAAATACTCTTCTTTTTCATTTCCTTCTGGGTATAACCAAAAATATCAGTAAATTTCTTATTGAAAAATTGCAAATGGCCGTTTTCATCATCCACTAATACTGCTACACCAGCCTTTTCAATCAATTCTTTATAGCGTTCCTTTGACTCGGTCAGTTCCTTTTCCCGCTGAACTCTTTCTCTGATTTCCTTTTGTAGTTTAGAATTTGTAGTCATGAGATTTGCTGTACGCTCTTTGACTAGTCGTTCCAGAAATTCTCTCTGTTTTTTTCCATTCTCAAAAGTCATTTTTTCATTTTCAACATCTTTGAAAATAAGTATCCGTATATAATCTTCTTCCGAACGAAAAAGCTGTGATTGTATCTCAAACTTCACTTCTATTTCTGACTTGTTTTTTATATTAAACTGCTCGGAAATGGGTGCGGTAGATTTTAATAATTTTTTAAGTTGGCGTTTTCCTGATGAATTAAACATTTCTGTTATTGGATTATCATCCAATAGATTTTGATTAAGTAATTCCGATGGCGTCAAACCTAATAAATTAGAAGCATTTTGATTAATTAATAGAATTTTACCATTCTCATCACAAATACAATAGGCATTGTTTGTTTTTTCAAAAAGGCCTTGAAATTGAAATAAAGAGGTTTGATATTGATTTAACAATTTCTGCTGTTCTTCCAGCTTAGAGGAAAGCTTGGAAATTTCGCTCTTAAAGCTGTTTAATTTATCTAAACAGTCTTGTTTATTTAGCTTCTTTGATTCCAAATCGCACTCCTGGGGATTAATAACATAATCGTTCATCATACTCAGACTTTTAATCTAGTCAATAATAACTGGTTAAAAACAGTCCTTTTTCATACTTCTAATTAATAGATATTTGATTAAATTTTTATTCAAACAATAAAGTGTTATTGAATAGTGGCCGAATGTAATATTGAATGAAATATATATTTCAGGGAATTTGAATGTCTGTTTCTACATCAACGCTTCAAAATAAAATACCGGCTACTGAAAGTATGTCGATCACCCTTCCTCAATTTATAAATTTCGAGGAAGTCCGTGAATTATTTCATGACCTGCCAATAGAAATAGCAATGTATGACATTAAAGGCAAATACGAATTTGTAAATAAATGGTACGCCGGTGATGAGAATATTCGTAAAAATATTATTGGTAAAGATGATGGATATCTCTTTAATGAGCTGGGTATTGAACAAAATGCTGTTAAGAATAGACGTGAATATTTTGATCGATCTATAAAAGAGAAAAAAATTGTTGGATTTACAGAAAAACTATTCATTCCTCAACAGAAACGTACCCTATATTACAAACGGTATTTTCGTCCGTTGTATGGAAATTCTAACACCAAAGAAGTAACTCATGTCCTGCTTATTGGCAATAATCTGAATGCAGCAGTGCTCGGACAGAAAGAGTTAAGATATCTTGCTTTTCATGACCGGTTAACTGGATTGAAGAACCGTACCGCATTCCAGGATCAACTGGAACAGATTCAGAATGAATCGGAACGCTATAAAGATCAAAGACAATTAGCCATTCTTTTCTGTGATGTAGATAATTTTCAATTTGTGAATGAAGAATTAGGGCATGATATCGGTGATTTATTATTAAAGGAAATATGTGAACGTTTAAAACAGTGCGTCCGAAAGTCGGATTATGTCTATCGCATTGATGGCGATGAGTTTGCTGTAATTGTACAGAATGTGGAAGATGAATATGGAGCAGGCAAAATCGTTGAAAAAAT
>JARRPN010000090.1:0-16764 GCA_037382875.1 Calditrichaceae bacterium
TCTGTCAGATATTCTTTAAGTTTATACGAATCTTTCTTGTATAATTCCAATGCTTTCTTTTCAAAATCTTTCTGGCTATCAAAAAGCTCTGATTGCATTGGTTGCCAAACTGCTGTCACATCATGACGCATATCGCCCCAGCGCTGAGCTGCCAGTGTACTCAATCGATTAAATGCCCACCAGGCAGAATTGCGATTGTAACCATTCGTTCGGCCAGGTTCTTTAAACGATGCTGGTACATCTGTGATACCGCAATATAGAGGTGTATAGATTGATGCAGCTACGTTATCCCAGGCCAGCCAGACCACGCCACCTATTGGATCGGGTAGCCAGTCCCGCGATTGGGTAATGGTTGCATAGATGGTATACCAGCGAGCAATCGTGCGTTCACCCAGTCCTCCCCAGCCACCATTAATTTTGAATAGAGGATTCATGTCATAAGGCATAAATGGATTGGCTAATGGTGAAATTTCTGTTTTACCATCCTTATTCACCCAGGTGATATTTTTAACCGGATTAAAATCGGTGCCTTCATAATAGTCCTGAAAAATACGAAGCATTTTTTGAAGCGTAACCAGAGTATCCGGTTTAACAGAAAAAGGATAATTTTCTGCATTCGGATATAATTTTAAGGATGGTGCCAGCAAATCAAGTGCCCGCCATTCCCGGCGGCGGCTGGCAAATGAGTTTCTTCCATCCGGATCATAAGCATAGCAAAATTCAAACGGGCCATTTTCTGGATTCCACCAACCACTATCCTGAGCCAATTTGGTTGCATTTTCTGAAGCCATGAAATATTCTGCATTTTCAAGATCAAGCTGTCTTATGCGGCTGGCATTGGCATTGACCGAAACATGACCATCCGGAACACGTTGTGCAGCCCAGACGGCCCCCAGATTTCCTTTGCCCGGTCCTACAATTTCCATATGCCATAATTCTTTAGTATCGGCAAAAGTTAAGCATTCGCCGGTATCAATCCAGCCGTATTTTTTTAATAGATCACCCGTCAGTTGTATTGCTTCCCGTGCTGTTTTGCAGCGTTCCAGAATGATCTGAGTAAGCTGCTCTAGCATGATCATGCCTTTATCAGATTGTAGCGATCGCCGACCACCAAAGGTAGATTCTCCAATAGCCAGCTCTCAACTTCAGGGATCTCACCAATCGGAACATGACGCAGAGAAGGCATAGCATCTTTATCGTAATTAACTCGTTTGAGTATTTCTTTGTGTGAGCCTGGTTCGTGATCTTTTGCCGGCTGAATATCCAACCAGGTACGGTAACGGTGACCATCACAGGTATGGGAATTAATTACGGAACCATCCGCAGAAGCCTGCTTGCCTACCGTAACCACTGTACATTCATCCGGAAAATTTGTATCAACGGGATCGACAAAAGGTTTTGTCTGTGCAAAAATATTCTGAAAAAATGTTAGAATTATTATAATATATATGAATCGATTCATTAAAAATGACATGCTAAATCCCCCTTTAAATGAGAAAAAATGATTGGTGAGCGTTTTATCTGAGCCAGTCTTCCAGTTCAACTGATTTATCGGTTTTTTCATCGCGATATTTAACAATAATAGGTGTGTAGACTGATAAGTTATATTGTTCCGCCCAGGATTTATTTATTTTTCGTGAACCGGTGATAACAACAGCATTCCAATAATAACCGGCAACGCACCGATGGGTTCAAGAACACCGCCGATCTGGGTAGCTGCACTTATATGCACATTTTTACCAATCTGAGCACAGGAGCCAACAAGAGCATGCGAGTCTATCATCGTCCCAGCATCTACATAAGCGCCAACGTTGATATACATGGGCGGCATGCACACCACTGTAGGACTGACATAGCAGCCATCACGAATGGAAGAACCGCCGGGCACTATTCTTATTTTATCAGATAACTTTACTGATTTGAGCGGATAGGTATCTTTATCATAAAATTTAAACTGATCATTGATTGAATAGTCTTTAAGAATGCCTATGCGAAAGCCGAGCAGTACTCCCTTCTTTACCCAATCATGAACAAACCAGTCGTTGCCTTTCTTCTCAGCGATACGGATGATCCCTTGGTTAAGTTGGTCTTTAAATGCCTGAAAAGCTTCATTGAATAACAATCATCATAATTGTCATTCTGAGCAGAACGAAGAATCTCTTTTGTAAAAAGGTATAGATTCTTCTCCCGATTTACACTTCATCGGGATCAGAATGACAACAATGGTACTATATTAATCCTAAATTCTTTAGCTCTGCTTTTAATAATGCTTTGTTACTTTCTTTCATATTAACGAGAGGTAAACGAAATTTTTCTTCCATCAGTCCCATCATGGCTAAAGAAGTTTTTACAGGCACTGGATTGGTTTCAATAAAGTCCAGAGCGGTTAATTTGTGTAATTTTTTCTGAATTTCACGGGCTTTATCGTATTTATTTTCCAGGCATAAATGCACAATCTGAGAAACCAGCCCGGGCACCTGATTGGACAACACCGAAATCACGCCTACACCACCGACAGAAATAATCGGAATGGTTGCCGGATCATCTCCGGACAAAATAATGAAATCCTCGGGAACTTTATATGCTATTTCAGCAACCTGGGCAATATTGCCTGATGCTTCCTTTACGCCAATAATATTATCAATTTCAGCCAGTTTAGCCATTGTATCCGGCAAAATATTGCAATTGGTTCTTCCCGGAACGTTATAGACAATAATGGGTAAATCTACCGCAGCGGCCACTTTTTTATAATGTGCAATAAGGCCATCCTGTGAAGGCTTGTTATAGTATGGTGTTACTGAAAGTAAAACATCGGCACCGGACTTAGCCACCTCTTTCGCCAGCGTAACTACATAGGCCGTGTCATTACTGCCAGCGCCTCCTACCACAGGTACTCTGCCCGCTGTCTGCTTAACCACCAATTCAACGACACGCAGGTGCTCTTCGATCGTCAATGTGGCGCTCTCCCCGGTGGTACCGCAAGGTACAAGAAAGTCGATTCCGCCATCTATCTGAAAATCAACCAGTTTTTGTATGGCTGCTTCATCTATGTGATCATCCCTGGTAAAAGGTGTAACCAATGCGGTCCCTGCGCCGTGTAGATTTTTTAAATCAGCCATTCATCCTCCATTTCGTAAAATCTATTATTATCAAATATGTTAACTTATAATTTCTTCCAGAACATCTTTAAATGCATACATACCTTTTTTCCGATGTATCCATTTAACTGCCAGCAGAGCTCCTTCCGCCAATCCCTGTCGACTGCGCGCAATATGTTTTAAATGAACCGAATCAACCACCGAATCAAAATTAACTGAATGCATGCCCGGTATGTATCCGGCCCGTGTGCTGCTGACCGGTAAATCCTTTTCAGGATAATGTTTCTGAATCAACTTTTTTAACACCAGTGCCGTACCGGAAGGCGCATCTTTTTTCATTTTATGATGGGATTCTTCGATATATGGATCGTAATTTTCAAATGCTGAAAACAATTGAGCGGCATAATCGGATACTTTATAGAACAAATTGATACCCAGAGAAAAATTAGAACCGTAAACCAGACCAATATTAAGATCATCTACAATCTTTTTGACCTCTGATAAATGATCCTGCCAGCCAGTAGTCCCGATTACAAGATTTTTACCTAAAGCAGCAACGGTTTTTACATTTGACAGCACGGCAGATGGCATAGTAAAATCAACAAATACAGATACGTCTTCTATCTCTTTGCGGATATCAGGTGAATCTTCCAGCAAATTATTTTCATCAAAGTGTGTAATAACATTGATATTATGTTCACTGGCCATGGTCTCAATCAGTCGTCCCATTTTTCCATAGCCCAATAAAGCAATATTGATTGTTCTACTCATAGATCCTCAAACTATATGTATAAAATCATTCTAACAGGTTTTTATGCAGTTCCTGTATCGCTGAATTCAGATTTGCTTCATTTAAAAGCAATGTATAACTATGATTACTGGTTTTATCAACATCATATTCAACAAATTCACAGAGCTTACAGTTTTCTATTCCTTCAATCATTTTGGAGTTATTACGAACATTCTGGCCGATAACTGAAATTGTTGCTTTCTGCTTTTCAATTTTCACATCAGCCCATTCGGAAATCATGTCCAAAAAAGTCGGACTCACAGCATCGCTTTTTATGATTAAAATGACTTTTTGATCGGTTGACTCAACAATTTCCGGACTGATCTCCAGGTCTCGTAAAGTTACAAATACCTGTGCGGAAAAATCAAATTCACTCAATAATTGTTTTGGTGTTAATTTGACGATGGAAAGTGCTCTCCTGCCGGTGATAGACTTTATGATATTCGTCGTTGGGTGAACGGTATTGCTAATGGTTGTTCCCTTAAATTCGGGTTGTTTAGAGTTAAAAATTTTAACGGAAATACTCAATTCACTGGCAGGACGAATTGTGGAAGGATGAAGCACTTTTGCGCCACATCGGGATAATTCTGCTGCTTCGTTAAAGGTCATGTATTCAACAGGGATAGCTGATTGAATCATAGCCGGATCAGCACTCATTATACCGGCCACATCCTTCCAGATTTGTACCTCATCCACTTCTAAAGCTGCACCAATCAGCACTGCTGAAAAATCCGATCCCTCAAAACCAAGTGTAGTCGTTTCACCGGATTGAGTAGCGCCGATGAAACCTTGTATGATAACCGTTTTATTTTCTTTCAGCATCGGATTGATGTAATCGTTAATCTTTTTATAGCTTTCTCTTTGTAGTGGCGTAGCATGCGTAAAATGGGCATCAGTAACAATACAGTCACGCGCATCGAGTAATTGAACCAATACATCCATGGAACCTATAGTAGCTGACAAAATAAGGGTTGAAAGCAATTCACCAAAGGCAAGCGTTACATCCTGTAAACGAGTGCTCAACTTATGTTCCGTTTGAATCCTTTTTAAATTGGATTCGATTGAATCAAAAAATGAATGCAATATTTGTTCAACGGTGCTGTCAAATTGAGAAAGATGAAGTTTCTCTATGGTATCAAAATGATATGATTTAATATCGCTCAGAGTTGAACGCCATTTCTTTTCATCCTGTTTTTCAGCAGCGAGACAACAGTTTAACAGATTACGGGTTGTTTTGCCCATAGCGGATGCAACAATTATCGGTTGAAGGGGGATTTTCGAATGTATGATCTGAACAACATTCTGAATCGAATCTGCATCTTTCAGTGAGCTTCCGCCGAATTTCATTACAATCATAGAAGAAAGGTATCCTGACTCAACATTTTTTATAAAACAAATGAAAGTTAAAGGAAGATCCTTTATGAAATTGGGATTTCTAACCCTCCCCATCCCGGTGAATCGGGATTTCCCCTCCCTGATTATCAGGGATGGGCAGGCCTGTCCGGCGGCCAGACGGGGGTGGGTCAAAAAACAACCAATAAAATTAACAATCTTCTTAAAACATCTTGAATCACGCTCTATTTTAAATGGTTAATAGATAACATCTATCCAGATTAATCACTTAATAACTTGATAACCATATTTTTATATATTTCAACCGCATCAAGTAGCTGCTGTCTACTGACTTTTTCATGATCGGTATGGGCATCCAGAATATCTCCTGGGCCGAATAGAATAGGTTTACCCCAATTATGTAATTTAGGAATATCGGTTGTAAATGCCGCCACCATGGTTTTATATCCATCCAGTGTTTCCGTGAAAACAGGTTCGTTGTCTGACAAGTATTCTATCTGTCCCCTGCTGTTAATGGTCTTTTCGATGAGAGATTTTATATCACTCACGGATGTAACAATACGCATCAAAAAAAGAGCCTCAGCATTTGGCGGAATCACATTAGCCTGAACACCGCCGTTGATAGTGCCGATGTTCATCAGTGTTTCGCCCAGAACATCATGTTTTGGTAAGGGTATTTTGCGGATATCATTCAAGATTTCCAGCAATTTTTCTATGGCAGACTCACCCATTTCCGGATAGGCTGAATGAGCTGCTTTGCCTTTTGTGATTATTTTAAAACGAAGCGATCCTTTTGATCCCACTGCTATTTTATTGCCAGTCGGTTCACCATTTATAAGGTACTTGCAATGATTCGGGATTTTATTGGCTTCAACCGCACCCTGACTGATTTCTTCTTCATCAACTACGAATAACAGACCAAAATTATTATATCCATCCTTTAATAATTCTTCTGCGGCACTTACTTGAGCAGACAGAATCCCTTTGGCATCACAGGATCCCCTCCCGTAGATAAATTGTGTATCTTCAGAAAATTCGATAAAGGGTGCTACGGTATCCATATGTGTTGATAAAACCACCTGCGGCTCGCCTGTGCGGGCATACATATTCTTTCGTGCATCACAAACATCCTGAAATTGAACTTCAAAACCGAGCTGTTTTAAATAATCAAACAGAAAATCTGCAATTTGCTGTTCGTTTCCGGAAATGGATTCAATTTGAATAAGTTGTTTGGTCAGGTCGAATAAATTCAATATAAGTTAAACCTTTTTAGGTGCATTATCGGGATCAAGAAATTTTAAATCTAATTTTTCACCATCAAAAACAGCATAGCTGAACAGGGTAATCCAATCACCCAAATTGATATACGTATGTCCTTCTTTATCATGTTTTAAAGGATTGTGTCTGTGTCCCATTAAAACGTAATCATACCCTTCATCAAATTTTGTTTCAGCAAATTCAATATAGTCACTTTCATCGCGTTCAAGGTTCATTTGATTGGTATATTTACGACTTGAACCGGATACAATTTTAGCCAGTGGAATACCCCAGTCAGGATGCAGCCAGCGAAACAATTTTTGATTGGTTTTATTGCGAAGTATGCGTTTTAGAAATCGGTAACCTACATCTTTCTTGGCAACGCCATCGCCGTGAAATAAATAGAATTTTTTATCGGCCAGTTCGAATATATAGGTGTTCAAATGAGTTTTTATATTCAGCTCTTTATCAAAAAAATTTCCTAAAGCAAAATCATGATTGCCGGCCAGGTAGTGCATTTCAATACCCTGATCGGTCAGTCCTTTGAACAAATGCAAAAATTGAAAATACATTTTTGGGATGGTGTATTTGTATTCATACCAAAAATCAAACAAATCACCTACAATATAAAGATGAGTAATATCGTTGCGGATATCATTAATAAAATTTATAAATTTGTTCTGCTGATCAATTTCTTCCGGGCCTGGATTGGTATCAAGATGAAGATCGGAAATGAAATAGGCATTGATTTTTTTCATGGTAAAGGGATTCAGTTATTGATCATCGAAAGTAAGCATTTATCATTTTTAATGCAATCGGAGATAAGCTAAAAAGCAAGCCGCGAAGATGCGCGAAAGAGCACAAAATATTTGAAAGATTTTCTGTGATTGATAATTTTTAGTAATATGTGGTTAAAACAAAGAAAGGGTAATTATGCCAAGTGCATTAGTCATACTATCACCCGGTTATGAAGAGATAGAGGCCATTACTGTTATTGATTTATTGCGCCGTGCTTCAATTAAGGTAACTGTTGCCGGACTAACCGGTAAACTCATAACGGGATCTCATGATATTTCAGTTACAGCTGATACAGAAATATCAAAAGTAAATCACGACGATTTTGATGTTTTAATTCTACCCGGCGGGCAACCCGGAACAAACAATATGAAAACAAATCCTACCATTCTAAAATGGATTAAGGAACGCCATTCGAAAAAGCAACTCATTGCAGCAATTTGCGCCGCACCAATGGTTCTGCATGCAGCGGGAATTACAAATAATTTAAAGTTAACGAGTTATCCGACTGAAAAGAGCACATTTACCAGCTCAATTTACTCAGAAGACAATATTGTGATGGATAATCATATTATTACCAGTCGTGGCGTAGGAACAGCTATTGATTTTTCTCTGACAATTATTGCTAAATTATTAGATCAATCAACTGCGGATGATATTCAAGCAAAGATTATTTACAAAAACGCTAGCTATTGAGAACACTAAGAATAGAAAATCTTTATTAATCTCTATGCTCATCGTGGCTACTAGGATTTGGAACTATCCATGACCGTTTTAATAAAGATGTATGGCTCAATTTTTTCTAATGTTTTCGGTCCGATGCGTTTGACATTATCCAATTCATTAATAGATTTAAATGGGCCATTTTGTTCTCGGTATTCAAGAATTAATTTTGCAGTACTTGGACCAATTCGCGGCAGTCTCTCAAGAGTCTTTTGATCAGCGGTGTTAATATTAATACTTTTTTCTTTTAATATTTCTTTTTTCTTACTCTTTCTCTTATTCGTAGTCTTTAGAGGCTTATTTATTTCAACCGGCTGACTATTTGTTTCAGCTGTATCTGCAGACAATGCTTTAAACAGACTGTCTTCCATTGAATAATCATAAATGGCCGTGTTGGTCTCATGTGGAATAAGCCATTTCACTAAAATACTTGCCAGTAAAATTCCGGTGATGAATAAAAGAGCACGCCGTTCCGATTTGGTCAGAACCATTTTATATCCTCCAATTCATCCTTGAAATAATTAATATATCAGATTGTTGAGTATAAAGATTTATTAAAAAAATATGGAGAAATGTAATAAAAAATATTGCGGCCAAATCGGATATTAGTTTTTTCTCAACAGTATTCAGCTTGGTTGGAACAACAACCTGCACCTGGACCAGCTGATCACCAATTCCTGCACCATGTAAATGAGGTATTCCTTTCCCACGCATTCGTAAAATTTTACCGGATTGTGTTCCGGGAGCAATATTAAGTTTTGCTTTTCCGGTTAAAGTTGGAATTTCTTCTGAAGTACCTAAGGCCGCATCTGGAAAACTTATTGGAAGAACCATAATAACATCATGGTCCATACGTTCGAAAATATCATGTTTAACTTCTTCAATCAGTACAATCAAATCACCTGGACGTCCGCCGCGTAAACCCACATTGCCTTCTCCTTCCATAGGGATATAATTGCCTGTAGAAACACCAGCCGGAACATTTATCTCAACCATCTTGCTGCCTGTTACACGGCCTTCACCCTGACAGCTACGGCATGGACTCTCAATGGTTTGACCACTTCCTTTACATCGATGGCACGTCTGTACATTAACAAACTGACCAAATAATGATTGTGATACCTGACGAATTTCACCACTGCCTTTACATACAGGGCAGGATACGGTTTTGCTGTACTTTGCAGATCCGGAACCGTTACATTCATCGCAACGCACCTGTTTTTTAACTTTGATTTTTTTCTTGGCACCTGATGCTATTTCCTCGAGGGTTAGTTTTAGTCGAATCTGCAAATCTGAGCCACGATTACTGGTTTTTCTTCTGCGTGAACTGCTGGATCCAAAAATATCACCAAAGCCAAAACCCTGTTCCATAAACTGGCGCAGTGCATCAGATATATCAAAACCACCCATATCAAAGCCACCAAAGCCACCACCACCACCGGCACCCATACCGCTGTGGCCAAAACGATCATATTGCTGACGCTTATTGGGATCGTTTAAAACCGCATAAGCCTCAGCAATTTCTTTAAATTTTTCTTCGGCTTCCTTATTACCAGGATTTTTATCCGGGTGATACTGGATTGCTAGCTTTCTATAAGCTTTCTTTATTTCATCTGCGCTGGCGCCTTTGTTAACGCCTAAAATTTCGTAATAATCTCTTTTAGTTGACATAATCTACCTTATTTTGCGACCAGCACCTGGGCATGCCGTATCACCTTATCGTTTATTAAATAACCCTTCAAATGCTGATCCACAATATAACCGCTTTCTACTTCATCGGAATCCACCTGCATAAGCGCTTCATGCTTTTCAGAGTCAAATTCTTCGCCAATAACTTCCATAACTTTAAGGCCTTTTTTCTCTAAAGCTGAATAGAGTTTTCTATATACAAGTTCAACGCCATCTTTAAATACTTTTGTTGCATCATTGTCATCCGCATGATCCAAGAAACGTTCAAAATCATCCAGAACAGGAAGAAGCTCAACTATCAATCCTTCATTGGCAAATTCCAGATGCGCCAGGAACTCCTTTTCAGTCCGACGTTTATAATTTTCAAATTCAGCAATCTTTCTGATATTCTGATCTTTTAACTGATTAATCTGGTCTTCTAATTCCTTATTCTTATTTTGAAGCTCATCAATTTTTTTCTGCTCTTTAGATTTTTTATCTTTCTTCTTCTTGGTGTCAGAGGTTTTTGAATCCTCGGTAGCTTCTTTTTTATCCTGAACTTCTGCCATATCTTCTGATTTTACTTTATCTTCTGCCATAATTTTAATCTTTTCTTTCCTTTTATCAGATTTTACATACAATAAAAACTAATTACTGTGTTTTTGCAAATTGCAGGCCAATTAAGTGAATATTTTCTACCTGCTTTATACATTATTGTATTTAATGATCAAATATATAAAATTGAGCAGGCAATATAGAGGATAAGGTAACTATATGTCAATTTTTATTAAGTAATGAAGGAACTTTCATTCATTGAGAATATGCTTATTCAATTTATTGCAAATACTTTGAAACACTCATTCTGCTTGATAGAAATCCTATGAATATGCCAAATATAGTCAACACAATATAGGGTTCCATTTGATTGTGAATATAGGGATAGACAAATCGCATTATTAATTTAATCGATAGAAATAATAATCCACAGGCCAGAATGGCACCTAAAAATCCCTGCATAAATCCTTCAACCACAAAGGGGCGTCTAATAAATTTGGATGTAGCACCGACCAGTTTCATGATTTCGATGATATCACTGCGGGCAAATATTGTTAAACGAATGGTATTATAAAGAAGAATAAATGCAATCAGACATAAAACCAGACCTATGCCGCCGGCAATTAAATAGACAAGATTGATATACTGATCGATCAGAACAAGCAGATCACCCTGATATACTATTTCATCCACATATTTAAATGTTTTTATTTTATCTGATATTTTTCCGATAGATTGAGTGTTTTGAAAATCCTCTTTCAATGTAACAATACAGGTTATGGGTAGAGGATTACTTTCCAAAACATCATACACACTTCGGCCAAACTCGTTTTCGAATCGTTCCGCCGCTTTAGCCTTATCAACATATTCAACAGCTGCAACGCCCTCAAGGGTTTTGATTTGAGTACTTATTTTATTTCCGATTTCATCGTTTGCATCTGCATCGAGAAAAACCTCAATTTCAAAACGGGATTTAAAATCACCAATGAGTGCATCCACATTGAGCACAAAGACAGCAAAATATCCTATCAGCAACAAAGCAAAAGCTATGGAAGTCACTGTAATAACAGTCGCCAGGCGTGCCCGCTGGAAGCCCTTAAGACCTTCTTTAAGCGTAAACCAGAAACTCATATTTTCTGCATTACTCCGTCTTTAAGATTTATAATGCGATGGGGATATTTTTGTATGAGCCCTTCATTATGAGATGCCATTAAAACGGCAGTACCCTGACGATTAATTTTTTCAAGAATTTCCATAATTTCATTAGCAGACACGGTATCCAGATTTCCGGTAGGTTCATCGGCCAAAACAATAAACGGATTATTGATTATAGCACGGGCAATAGCAACCCGTTGTTTTTCTCCACCAGAAAGTTCGTCAGGATAATGGTTGCGCTTATGCCCAAGATTAACCTCTGCCAAAACCCGTAATACTTTTCGCTTTATCTCGGAAGATTTTGCTCCAATAACCCGCATTGCAAAAGCAACATTCTCAAAAACATTGCGATCAGGTAGCAGTTTAAAATCCTGAAAAATAACGCCCACATGCCGGCGTAAATAAGGAATATCTCTTGGTTTAATTTTTGCTGATGAATATTGTTCAACGATAACCATACCTTCAACCGGCATGAGATCCATATATATTAACCGCAATATCGTAGATTTACCGGCCCCACTGTGGCCCACCAGATAAGCGAATTCGCCTTTTAAGAGACGGAATGAAATATTCTTTAAAATATCCTTTCCATCGATAATAGCATTGACATTATAAAATTCAATCATTGGATTTTATTTTCCTGCACACAAAATGAATTCGCTCAGATTTGTTTTTTGCTTTGCGTAAACTGAAGTTATGATATGCAGCCAGTAATTTCAATGGGCTTAAACTGATGAGATGCTCCCATTCATCCATATGTCTAATCTTTTGCTGGTGCAATTCTTTGTATATTTGACTGTTTACGTGTATTTCAAATTCGTTATACTGCGTTGATTCATCTTCAACAAACCATGATTTACGCCTATAGCCGGATTTTCCCCAAAACTCCTGCTCCGTATAATCTTTAAACGCGGTTTTACAGATATAGGGCGTTACCGCATCAAATATTAATAGACCCCCATTTTTTAGTAACTGGTTAATTTCTCCAAATAGTTCACGTACATCCGATTCATTGATTATATAGTTCACTGAATCATATAATATCAGAGCCACATCAAATTTGTCTTTTTTAATTGGTACATTTCGGAAATCTGCACAGAAAAATTGCCATGGATAATGTCCATTTTTTAGATTTAAGATATTCAAATATGGCTCCGGTACCGCAGGACAGTTCAACGATATTTTTTGGTGTCTGATAATAATGCGATAGAATGGTCTTAATAAATTTAGCCCACTTTTTATAATCTACATGATTCATTACGCGATCATAATAGAGAGCCAATTGGGAATAAGGAAGCGTATTTGTAAGCATTTGAAATCCAGCTGTTATTTATTCGTCTGAATTTATTGATTATATTCTATTATTAGCAAACACATTATGTATTTTCGCACAGAGGCACTCAGATCACTAAGAGATTGCCATGAGTAAAACTACTAAAAAATAAATCTACATTTCTAACTGCATAATTTATCATTTATAAATCATAATTTACAATTATTCATTCTGTTCCCTTACATTTGAAATAATAATTACTTTATAGTATCTTGAGCTCTTTAAAATGAAAGCGGATACATGCTCAGTTTCTTAAATTCCTTTGTACTACCGGCATTAGCTGCCATAACAATCCCCCTTATCATTCATTTTTTTAATCGCCGCAAGACAGTTGATGTTTGCACGGCCTGCACTAAAAAGTGCCTTTATGGAATCCGGCTCTGCCCGGACAACCGCAGTCATACTTCTGGATGATTCGTACAGTATGCAGTCGTTCAGTGGTTCCATCTCCATGTTTCAGGCGGCAAAAGATCAAATGGAAACAATACTATCTACATTCAATCCGGATGACCGTGTATTTATAATTCCATTTTCAAATATACCGGAAAACCTGACGCCGGTTAACTTAAATAAAACATCAGCAGATATAATTAAAAAATTTAGTATCACAAATAATTCGCCTGGTATTACAGAAATATTTCGATCAGCCAATGAAATATTTGATGATCATCCTAACTACAACCGGGAACTCTATCTGATCAGTGATTTACAGATAAGCCGATTTGACTTACCAGATTCTGTTGGAAAACTGCTGACAAATCGTGATATCATTTGTTATATGGTAAATCTGGGAAATGTTTATCAACATAACGTGGGTATTGATACGGTGATTGTTGAGAATCAATTATTTGAAGTCAACAAACCGATACAATTTACCATTCGTTTAAAAAACTATAACACGGATGATGCCGCTGAGACTCTAGTTAATCTTTATAGTAATAATGAACGTCTGGCTATGCAGCAAACCGTTATAAATCCGTTAGAAACAGAATCTGTTAATCTAAGCTTTGTGCCCAAATCTGTCGGACCGGTTCTGCTTCATTTTGAAATTGATGATGATAACCTGCTGCTTGATAATCATTACTACCTCAACTTTACGATTCCAAAAAAAGTAAATGTTTTATTTGTATATGATCAGCCATCACCCTCTCTGAAAACTGCCCTGGATATTATGGATGCGAATACTGTTCTAAAAATTGATCAACTTGATTACGGGCAATGGATAGGCAAAAATTTGGAAAATTATGATTTGATTGTTCTCAGTAATCCCCCACAAATGAGCATGGAATCAATTAATCGTCTGGACGGATATTTGCAATCAAAGAATATTTTAATTTTGCCGGGATTAAATTTATCCATACGGGAGTTTAACCTTCTTTTCCGAAAGCTGGCCAATAGTGATTTGCTTTTAAATCTGATTAGTTCACCAGGTGATAATACCTATTTTGCTATTGATAAAAATATAACTAAGCAGCCATTATTTGAATCCATCTTCGCAAATCAAAATAGCCAAATTGATATGCCTAAAATCTTTAAATATTTTAAACTGACCGGAATAAATAAATCTCTGTTAAACATGCAGAATGGTGATGCACTATTGGCTGAATATACAACATCGCAAAATAGCAGATTATTTATTTTTACATCAATAATTACAAATGAATGGAATGATTTTTCTTATAAAGGCTTTTTTGTGCCAATGTTCTATCGAATTCTAATGGCTGCATCACAGAAAAATCAGGTTGACAGAACGTATCAGGTAAATGAAAATATTGCTATTAGATTACCGGATTTATCTTTAAATGATAAATATTCAGTTTCTCCTCCAAATCTGGATACGTATGAAGTCATTCCTCAACAATCAGCGAAGGGTTTACAAATAAATTTGGAGAATGTTCAAAATCCCGGTCATTATATTATTAAAAAGAATAATCGCTTTGCACAGGCTTTTTCAGTTAACATTTCTTCCGGAGAATTACGGCGACCCTATGTTGATTTTGAGAATATCAGTGATAATGTTATTGAAATAAACAGTGGTTCTGATTTAGGACAAATAATTAAATCTGCCCGTGTTGGACAGGAATTATGGTTTGTATTCTTGATATTGGCATTATTGATGCTCCTGCTGGAAGTATTCTTAATAAAACGGATTGAAGGACAGGGTTAGAAACAAGTTTTTCTAAGCCACAGATGAACACTGAAAAAAACTTAAAATAATAAATGTAATTATAGATATCTTGCCATTCTAGCTTTTTTTAGTCTGTTATCTGTGTTTCTCTGTGTAATTCAGTGGCTATAGATCTCTTTTGAATTTCTAAATTTTCAAATCGCATATAATTTCTGTAAATTTTTATTTTGTAAGTATTATTGAACGAGATCAGTATGCCTGAGAAGAATAATCTCACTCAAATGAAAAAAGAATGGGAATCGGGATTATTAAAAAATACCCTCCTTAAAAATCCCGAGCGGAAACCGGATTTTTCAACCAGCTCCTGGATACCGGTTGAGCGTATTAGCCTGCCCACACCCTTTAGCGAAAAACAATACATGGAAAAATTAGGATTCCCGGGTGAATATCCCTTCACTCGAGGAGTACAGCCGACCATGTACCGTGGTCGTTTGTGGACCATGCGGCAGTATGCCGGATTCGGCACAGCAGAGGAATCCAATAAACGATATAAATATCTTTTAAGTCAGGGACAAACGGGATTATCGGTTGCATTTGATTTGCCGACACAAATCGGTTATGACTCCGACGATTCAATGAGTATTGGGGAAGTCGGTAAGGTTGGTGTTGCTATTGATTCATTAAAAGATATGGAAACGTTATTCGATGGGATTCCACTTGACCAGGTTTCCACATCAATGACAATTAATGCACCGGCTGCTGTGTTACTAGCACTTTATATTGCCGTGGCTGAAAAACAAGGGGTACCGAAGGGTAAAATTCGCGGCACTATTCAAAATGATATCCTTAAAGAATATGTTGCCAGGGGTACATATATTTTCCCGCCAGAACCATCTTTGCGTCTGGTTACCAATGTTTTCGAGTATTGTTCAAAAGAAATCCCTAAATGGAATTCAATCAGTATATCCGGATATCACATTCGTGAAGCCGGATCCACAGCCGTTCAGGAGGTTGCCTTCACGTTAGCCAACGGCATTGAATATGTAAATGCAGCATTGCGGGCCGGATTAGATATTGATGACTTTGCCGGAGGATTGTCTTTCTTTTTTAATTCCCATAATGATCTACTGGAGGAAGTGGGAAAATTTCGAGCGGCACGTCGAATTTGGGCCCGAATAATGAAGGAAAAATTCAATGCAAAGAAGCCTAAATCCATGATGCTTAGGTTTCATACCCAAACCGGAGGCAGCACGCTTACGGCTCAGCAGCCGGATAATAATGTGGCTCGGGTTACCATTCAAACACTAGCAGCGGTGCTTGGTGGAACACAAAGCTTACATACCAACTCAAGTGACGAGGCTCTGGGATTACCTACCGAAGAGGCTGTTCAGTTAGCTCTGCGCACTCAGCAGATTGTTGCACATGAATCGGGCGTAACCAATTCAGTGGATCCTTTAGCTGGATCCTATTTTGTTGAATCATTAACGGATAAAATTGAGCAATCCGTGCTGCAATATCTTGATAAAATAGAAGAACTAGGTGGGATGGTCAGAGCAATTGAAGCCGGTTATATTCAAAAAGAAATTCAAACTGCCGCTTATAAATATCAACAGGAAATTGAAAAGAATGAGCGCATCATAGTTGGTGTTAATCAGTTTACAGGTGATGATAAAAATAATCCTGAAATATTAAGAGTTAATCCTGCGCTTAGAAAACTTCAATCAGAAAAGTTAGAAAACTTAAAAGCTGAAAGAGATAATTCACAGGTTGAACAATTAATTGAAAAACTGAGGAAAGCAGCTAGGAATGACAAAATCAACTTAATGCCTTTTATATTAGATGCTGTAAAAGCCTATACCACATTAGGTGAAATTTGTGGTGTTTTAAGAGAAGAATTTGGTGAATATCA
>JARRPN010000091.1:0-21124 GCA_037382875.1 Calditrichaceae bacterium
AAAATTCACGTCGGTTTATTTGAAAGTCTGTTAAGCGGTCTGTAAAATCGAGTTCCAGATAATGATCTTTTTTCATGTTAGAATCCTCCCATTTCTATAGCAGCTGAATGGATTGCTTCCACAATACGCTTATGCGCTCCGCAGCGACACAGGTTATCTTCCATACTATCCAGAATCTGTTGTTCTGTAGGTTTGGGATTCTTTTTCAGAAGGGCATATGCGTTCATAATCATACCCGGTGTACAGTAGCCGCATTGCAGGCCGTCTTTTTCCATAAAAGCCTTCTGCAAAGGATGCAGTTGATCATCTTTGGCCAGTCCTTCAATAGTAGTCACGGATTTATTTTTAACTTTTTTGAGCGTTGTCTGGCAGGATCGTACGGCTTCATCATCGACCAAAACAGTGCAGGCACCGCAGTAGCTTTCCCCGCAGCCATATTTTGTACCGGTCAATCCAAAATCGGTACGCAGTACCCATAACAGGATACGATCGCTATCTTGCTCCAACTCAACAGGCTTCCCGTTAAGGGTAAAGGAAATGAGCTCTTTCATATTGAACTCCTTGTAAATTATAAGCTAAAGATAAAAATGATAAGTCAATTAAAAAATACATAACAAAAATCGCTATTACCAGAAAAAATTGTAATTTAACTAATACTATGTATTAATGTCATCTAGTATTTTTGTATTAGTTTTATAAAAAGATTAACTTTATTATATTTAATTCATATGCATCCTGTTACCTAAAAAAGATTTGATTGATTTATTAAATGCAAATATTTCGATGGAAAGTTGCGTTAAAGATACATCGATAATCTTTATGTAAAAGAAAGGATAAAAACATGAGGTTCATTTCTATATCAGTAATCATACTATTTAGTATGCTTCAGGTCAGTGCACAACCGTTTGAAAAAGAAGTAATCAATACATCTGAAGGAGAGTTAGAGATAACTTTTATCGGGCATGGTACACTTATGTTAAAATTTGATGGAAAGATTATCCACATCGATCCTTTCAGCCGGATGGCTGATTATACAAAACTTCCGAAAGCTGACGTTGTTTTTATTACTCATCATCATGGAGATCATCTTAATGTTGAAGCCCTGGACCAGGTACGTAAAGACAGTACTATCATAATACTTACAGAAATATGTGCAAAACAAGTGGAAGGCGGCACTATAATGAAAAACGGCGATATCCGGAATGTCATGGGCATTAAAGTTGAAGCTGTACCGGCATACAATCTTGTTCATAAAAGGGATAATGGAAAATTTTATCATCCCAAAGGAGAAGGTAACGGATATGTATTTACCTTCGGGGATAAAAGGGTATATGTTGCAGGGGATACTGAAAATACGCCGGAAATGAAAGATTTAAAAAATATAGACTATGCATTCTTACCTATGAATTTGCCCTATACAATGACGCCGGAAATGGTTGCGGATGCGGTAAAGGCATTCAAGCCCAAAGTATTATTTCCTTACCATTACGGAGAAACAGATACATCTTTAATTCTTGAATTGCTGAAAGGTGATAAGGACACCGAAGTTCACATCCATCCGATGAAGTGATTCCGGATTAGAATAGTCAATTTAATTGTACTCTCTAAACCAGCCAATGAAACACATCGGGCAGATAACAAGTTCGATCTGATTGGCTGCTTATTTTATCAACATATATTTTTTCGAAAGTCTATATTTATTATCAATTAATAGTTGATAAATATAAATAATGGAAGAAAGAGATTCCGCAATATATATTGCCTGATGTGAACCTGCATTTTTAAAACCGGAATCGATGGTCTGGTTAATATCGGCTTGATAGATCGCACAATACCCAAAAATAACCGTCGTACTACTGAACTTTGTCTCACTGGTCAGGGGAAAAAAACATGCGATTCGATCAACTATACCAACAATCAATACATTCTGGGTGTACTGGCCGATTTTTCCGATCGGGGAAAAAAGGAACTGGTACGTTTATTTGGTAATGTAACTAAAAATATGATCAAGCTCAGAGAGGCTATGGACACAAAAGTAGCATGCCCAGCATAGTTATTTATTAGCCATTCCAAAATTTTTTATTACTTAATTTGCAAATAATCTTTAACTAATGACATACGAAGTGCATCTGACAATATAGCCCTCTGAATAGCGAATGGCCAATAACTAAATTACATCTGATCAATTATTGTATTCAGGGTCGCACTCGGCCGCATTACCTTTTCTGCTTTTACCGGATCGGCCATAAAATAACCGCCAAGATCAACCGGGCTGCCCGGAACGGCAAGCAATTCCTCAGTGATTTTTGAGCATTTTCCAGGTATTGGCCGATGGCCTGATCCAGAGTTTCTGCCAGGATAGCTGCTTTGGTATTGCCGGTTTTTTCAACTATTAATTCGAAGGAAGGAACTAAGGCACAATATTCACCAAGCGAATCCCAGCGAATATGATTTTCTTTAAGCAACTGTTGGACATGTTTTGGTGCAGATCCGCCGGCGCCTGTTTCAAACAGACCGCCACCGTTTAACAGGGGAACAATGGAAAGCATTCGAGCGCTGGTACCTAATTCCAGAATGGGGAAGAGGTCCGTCAGGTAATCACGCAGGACGTTGCCGGTTACAGAAATAGTGTTTAGTCCTTTGCGTATCCGTTCCAAAGAGAATTTCATGGCATCTACCGGTTGCAAGATGCGGATATCCAGTCCTGTAGTATCATGTTCAGGTAGGTATTTTTCTACTTTTTTGATGATTTCTTTATCATGACCGCGGTTTTCATCCAGCCAGAAAATAGCCGGCCAGCCTGAGGCTTTAGCACGTCTTACTGCCAGTCCAACCCAGTCTTTAATGGCTTCATCTTTAGCTTGGCAGGCCCGGAAGATATCACCAATTTCAACGTTTTGTTCAAGTATAGTTTGATTCGTTGCATTATCCACGATGCGCATAACACCATCAGCCGGTGCTTCAAAGGTTTTATCATGTGAGCCATATTCCTCGGCTTTTTTGGCCATCAGACCTACATTAGCTACACTGCCCATTGTGGCGGGATCAAACTGGCCGTTGCGTTTGGCATTTTCCAGAATTTCAGCATACATGGTTGCATAGCAGCGGTCAGGAACCATAGCAATACAATCTTCGAGCTCATCATTTTTGTTCCACATCCTGCCGCCATCCCTCACTACATTGGGCATAGAAGCATCCACGATAATATCATTGGGCACATGCAGATTGGTTTTCCCGATGCGGGAATCGACCATGGCAAGATCAGGTCGGGTTTCATATACTTTTGCTATATCCTCTTCAATCTCAGCTTTTTTATCTGCCGGAAGTTTGTTTAATTTATCCAGTACGTCCATCAATCCATAGTTGACATTAGCACCGATCTCTTTTAAGGTATCGGCATGTTTTTCCAAAGCATCCTTGTAATAAACCGACACACAGTGCCCGAACATGATAGGATCAGAAACTTTCATCATGGTTGCTTTAAGATGCAGAGAAAGCAGTACATTATCTTTTTTAGCTTCTTCTATCTGTTCGGCATAAAACTTCCGCAGAGCTTTCACATTCATAAACGTACTATCAATAACTTCACCTTCAAGCAAAGGTAGTTTTTCTTTTAAAACAGTGCTTTTACCTGTCTTATCCACAAACTCAATACGAGCTTCGCATGCTTTTTCCATCGTTGTCGATTTTTCATTGGCATAAAAATCATTGTTTTGCATATGGGCAACACGGGCTTTTGATCCTGATTCTGGCCAGGGTTTCATCATTTTATGTGGATATCTCTGGGCAAATTTCTTTACGGATTCCGCTGCGCGGCGATCCGAATTGCCTTCACGCAAAACTGGATTTACAGCCGAACCCAGTACTTTGGCAAATCTCACTTGCAAAGCCCGTTCTTCCTCATTTTTGGGCTCTTCCGGATAGGAAGGAATATCGTAACCTTTTTCCTGCAGCTCTTTGATCGCGCCTTGTAATTGCGGAATAGATGCACTAATATTCGGCAATTTGATAATATTGGCTTCCGGTTTTTGAGTCAATTCGCCCAATTCATTCAGGTAGTCCGGTATTTTCTGATCTTCCCTGAGTTTATCGGGGAAATTGGCGATAATTCTTCCGGCTAGGGAAATATCTTTTGTTACTATCTCCATATCCGAATTTTTTATATATGATTTTATGATGGGCAATAAGCAATGGGTTGCCAGTGCCGGTGCTTCATCTATTTTTGTCCAAACAATCGTTGATTTTTTCATAATAAATTCCCCGTTTATCATTTCATATCAATAAAGACTTAAATATACTAGTTTTTATTTTGCGATAAAAGCGGTTTTTTGAATGTACTTAGGTTTAATTTCTCTTATTGCCACTCCTGAAATGGCAGCAGTCCAATATTTATGACAGAAATTATCTTTCTTGAGTTTGATAAAATCATGTCAGAATATCGTTTTTAAATTGGAATTCGTAATTAAAAAATCAAATTAAAATATTCGGAAAATATAATACGAATCAATATCTCATACATGATTCCAGAAAACTGAATATAATTTATGAAGTTGTTACCTGGGGTGAACTGGATGAGAGGAAAGCGGATGATCCTTTCACAAAAGAACAAAAGAAATTCTTTAAAAAGAAGATCAAACATTATAAAAATGTATTATCCGGTATTGCAGCTGTTTATCCCGATACTAACAAGATGGATAAAGCACAAAAAAAGCTATTTCATCAGTTAAAAGGATTTAAAAATAAAAATGATTTTCTCGAAGCCCGACATCGTATTCGTGTGCAGCGCGGTCAGAAGAATAAATTCAAACGCGGACTGGAAATATCCGGTCGGTATATGCCTTTTCTTAAAGCGACATTCGCAAAGTATAATCTTCCGGAAGAATTAATTGTTTTACCACATGTTGAATCCTCTTTCAATTATAAGGCTTATTCCAGTGTAGGTGCGGCTGGTATATGGCAGTTTACTAGAGGTACGGGTAAACAATTTCTCAAAATAACCTATGAGATGGATGAGCGGCTTGACCCGATTCTTGCAACAGATGCGGCAGCTAAATTATTGAAGCGAAATTACGAAATTCTCGATAGCTGGCCATTGGCTATTACGGCTTATAATCATGGCGCCCACGGCATGAAGCGTGCAGTCAGAAAATTAAAAACGAATGATCTTAATACCATTATTAAAAATTATCGGAGTCGTTATTTTAAGTTTGCTTCTCGTAATTTTTACTGTGAGTTTATTGCTGCCCTGCATGTAGTTCAAAATTATATGAGGTATTTCGGACCGATAAATTTTGAATCACCTATTAAGTATAAGGAATATAAGCTAACACAGTACATCAATTATAATACTCTGGTTGATCATCTGAAAATAGACGAGGATTTATTCCGTAAATATAATCCGGCTTTGCGGCATCCGGTTTATGATAATTCCAAACACATACCCAAAGGTTATCGGGTAAGATTGCCAGTATATGTGCCTGTAGACTCGCTGATGGCCGCTTTGCCTAAAACTGCTTATGCTGCCAACCAAAAGCGCAGTAAATATTATAAGATTAGATATGGTGATAACTTAAGCAATATCGCTCGAAGGTTTGGAACATCGGTTGAAACATTGATGTCGCTCAACAATATTTCCAATGCACATTATATTCGTCGGGGAATGACCATTCGTTTGCCAGTCGAATCCAATACACAATTGCTAGTGGCTATCAATCAAATTAAAAAGACTGAGAAGAAGGAACCAGTTCAAACAAAACCGGCCGGTCATATACTGACTGTCGATCCAGAGGATATAGAGCCTTCGTCTGAAATAGTTCTGGATTCGCCTATTGTTGTTAAGCAGAGTGATTCAATCCCGATGTTAGCCTTCTGGCTTCCTGAACTGCAGGAAAAAGATACAATTTCTATAAAAGTTCCTACTACGTTAGCCCGGGCAAATGGAAAAACTTTAGATGATCTTGAAATAGAATTAGTAAAAAAATCCGATCCGGCTATAGGGTACATCCGCGTTGAACCGGAAGAGACATTGGGTCATTATTCTGACTGGTTACAGGTAAAAACTCAGCATGTTCGTAACTGGAATAATTTAGCTTACAGCAGTCCTATTCATCTAAACCAAAAAATTAAACTCGTATTTAATAAAATTTCTCCTGCTGAATTTAATCGTTTACGCTTGGAATATCATCGCGGACTTGAGGAAGATTTCTTTGTCAATTATGAGATTACTGATACTCTGACGCATCGTGTTAAGAATGGTGAAAATTTATGGTATATCTGTAATTATGTTTATAACTTGCCTTACTGGCTCATAGTTGATTTTAATAAGGATGTTGAACTGGATAAATTAAAAGCCGGTGATAAACTCATTATTCCTTCCGTTAAATCCAAAGGCTGATATAATAAAGTAGTGGTGTTCTTATTTAATATCCGTTTCTTATAATAAGAATATTATTTGTTTTCACCACATTAGAGTGTATTTTAATAGTAGCAAATGCCCTGATCTTGAAATTTGTCACTGAATAAAATTAGGAAACATATAAGTTCCATAAAGAGTCAGGTGGTAAGGATGCAGGATAATCATAAGGATATTTTAGGTGACTTAAACAATAATCAGACTATCCAAAATAAACTGTTAGCAATTCACCAGCCACTTATCATGATGTATCCATTCATTCATCGCATCGCCATTGCATTGTATGATGATAAGTCCGAGTTATTTAAAACATACCTTTCCAGCAGTGAATCAGAATCACCCTTAATACATTATGAGTCCAAATTGGATGATGCACCATCTCTGAAGGAGATAATTAAATCAGCCAAACCCCGTGTGATTAATGATCTTGCTATTTTGAATGATGGCATTCATGAACATACCATAAAAATTAAGAACCATGGTTACCAGGCCAGTTATACGTTACCTATATATCAGTCTGAAAAGTTTTTAGGATTTATATTTTTTAATTCTCTGGAGAGGGATTGTTTTAATTCTGATGTTTTAAATATACTGGATGTTTACGGACACCTGATTTCTTCACAGATTATTTTCGAAATTGCGACAATTAAATCCATGCTTGCCGCGCTTAGAACAGCGAATGAGATGGTTCATTTCCGTGATCCAGAAACCGGTAATCATCTGGAGCGAATGTCCCGTTTTTCCAGAATTATTGCTAAAGAATTATCTAAATCCGGTAAGTATAATTTTGATGACAAATTTGTTGAGGATATTTTTATTTACGCACCTTTGCATGATGTTGGTAAAATTAGTATCCCGGATGAAATTTTACTGAAACCTGCAAGATTAGATAAAAAAGAGTTTGAGACCATGAAGAAACATGCTCAACTGGGCAAGCAGGTTATTGAATCCATTATAAGGAATTTTGAATTCGAATCGTTTGCTAACATTGATATCCTCCGAAACATAGTCCATTACCATCACGAGGCTCTCGATGGCAGCGGATATCCTGAAGGTTTAAAAAATGAGAATATCCCGATCGAATCTAAAATTACGGCTGTGGCAGATATTTTCGATGCACTCACTTCTAGACGACCGTATAAAGACATTGTACTGAATATCTTCTCAAGATAAAATAATTACATTTGTTACATATTTTTTGTAAATTTGCAGCTTAATTAATGCAATAGAAACATTTTTAGAAATATAAAATTATATGGATAAATTAGCGCCGTTTTTTGTAATTGTTGCAGCTGCCCTTTGGGGGGTGGATGGAATAGTTCTAAGGCCAGAATTATATACTCTGCCTGTCACATTGGTTGTTTTTATTGAGACAACGATTGTAACCCTTATTCTGTCACCCTTTTTTACTAAAAAATTTACCCAGATTAAATTACTCAAACCAAAAGACTGGCTGGCATTTTTTGGTGTTGCTTTGTTTGGCGGTGCGATTGGTACTATGGCCATCACCAGGGCCCTTTTTTATGTAAATTATGTCAATCTTTCTATTGTAGTCCTGATTCAAAAACTACAACCGGTTTGTGCCGTATCATTTGCTGCTATCTTGCTGAAGGAACATTTGAATAAAAAATTTTATCTGTGGGCTGGTGCGGCTATCATTGGTGCTTATCTGATGACTTTCGGATTAAGCCTGCCGTTTCTCAATGCTTCAGATAAAACAACCCTGGCTGCATTTTTTGCCATGATAGCTACGATTAGTTTTGCTTTATCTACGGTTTTTAGTAAACGTGCTATTAAAAATGTGGATTTTAAACTGGCCACCTATTTACGTTTTCTAATAACTTCAGGTATAATGCTCGTAATCGTTTTGAGCTCGGGTATATTCTGGGAAGTCACATCAGTTACATCAAGGCAATCGGTTATCTTTTTGATTATTGCTTTCACCACGGGAGGTCCGGCAATATTTCTGTATTTCTATGGATTGAAACGTATCAGCGCTTCTGTTGCCACCATATGTGAGTTGTCATTTCCGTTAACGGCAATAATATTAGAATATATTTTGCGGGGAAATATTTTAGGTCCGGTTCAATGGATTGGTGTAATAATTTTGCTGAACAGTATAATTCGTGTAACCTATTTGAAAACAGGAAAATTAGAAAAATCTAAATAAATTTAATAGACCAGCCAGGCATCCGGAAAACCATTTTCACGTACTTGTTTTAGTAATACTTCTGCATCAGGACGGCTTTGGAATTGTCCGATAAAAACTTTATAAACATCACCGGCCTTTTTATAATATGCATCAACAGCAAATTGCTTTTCCAAATCCAGTTCCATTTGTTGTGCTTTTAATTCATCGGAAGTAGCTATGACCTGAATCTTAAATTTTATCTCACTGGTCTGAACCGATGTGGAATCCGTTGTATGATTGGATACAATATCCTGCTGTGGTGTTTGTTCTGAATCCGGTGGTGGTGGCGGTGAGGGTGTAACTGCTATACTTGAATCCACACTGCTACTATCACGTGGTACATGTATTTTTCGTTTAGCGACCCAGGCACCATCATAACCTCTAGTATTTAAGGTCAGTTTCATATTATCCGCATCGATACGGTATGGATAATCACCAACTTGTATTTTAAATAAACCGCCCTCGTGAATTAAGTAAACGGGATCATCTATATCATTATTAACTTTATTTTGTACGGTTAAGGCGCTAGTAGAATCCGTTCCGGCGAAGAGCTGTACTCGGAAGCCCTCTATTTCTCTGTAATCCGGAGGAGGCGGTGGCGGTGGAGGCAACAACAAGGTTGTCAACCGCGCAGAATTTCCGGGATTAGATTGTATCCCATCCAAAAAAGGATCAGCCACAGGGTTCTGTTGATAAAACAAAACACTGTCAACATCTGAAGTATGAGTAACGCCGGTCAGTATTGTTTTTGGATTACAATAAAATAATAGTAAACCGGATATGCATAATAAAAGATATTTTAATATCATTATTAATAAACCTTCTTTAAATAGGTACCGATAAAGTATTTATTTACAAGAATATCATAATACTTAAATCCTTTTTCGGACATGTTCATCGCTCCAAATTGTGACATACCAACACCATGTCCAAATCCACCGCCATTAATAACCAGAAGAGAATCTGAACTAGCTTTAATGGTAAATAAGGTGCTGGGTAAACTGCGTCCCTGTGGTACAGTAAAAAAATTACGGATTTCATAACCTTGTAAATTGATGGTGGTATCTCCAAAACTCACCTGCATCTCGGCAACACGTCCACTGGAGGTGCGTTTCAGTACTTTCGCTTCAAATACCAGTTCAGTCGTATCCTGTACTATTTTGTTAAGAAAGGATTTATTAAACTGTTTATTAAAAATGGCATCCAGCTCATCAATGGATAAAGTGTCGGACCAGCGAAAATATGGAGAATTTTCATCGGCAAATTTGCGCCCAATCGCATCCTGCTTGGATTTCAGGTAAGGCTGATTATAATTGGGCCAGACGTTCTCAGCAGATTCCAGCATGCCCCCGGAAGTGGAATGATAAAATACATCCGCTAACTTATTATCGTACATCATCACATCACCGCGTGTCTCTTTAACCGCATTGGATGCTAATGTTGTTTGAGATTTCAATCCGCCATATACCTGGTCACGATGATCATCATACACGTCAAAAGGCTGATCTTTTCGCTCGTCCATCTTTTTAATGGCATATGTACGAGCACAAATGGCCTGGGCTTTCAAGGCTTCATAGTATCCACTTTTCTGGCTGGGCATTTCCACGGGCACAACAGATTCTAAATAATTTTCCAGATCCAAACGATTAATTAGGTCTAAATCTTTTTTTGCCGTTAAACTAATTAATATATCACCTTTATACCGCTTTCCCTGAAAATTAAAAAATCCATCATCATCCTTACACTTAAAAGAGATGTTATCATCCTTTGTAAATTTAAAAATACGGTTTTCATTGAAAATGCGATAACCTGATTCAAGTGGTTCAATATAAATTCGGCGATTATTTTTTCCGAACTCATAGTTGGCTTCTTCAGCTTTTAAAGCATAAACGCTATTAAATATAATGGAATCTTTTTTAGAAATAGAATCCAGCAAAACCCTTATTTCAGGAGCAGGTGTTAATGCGGCTTCTTTGATTTGTGGAATACAACCCACTAATAAAATAAATATGGTCAGAATTAAAATATTCAGCTTTGACAAACTATAACTCCGTTTGTTTTTAGTAAATGTAAAATATATGATAATTATAATACTTTAAAATCCAAAATTGTACACTCGCAGACCGATTCTGAGACCGAAACCTGACATATCCACTTCTGTGCGCATTGGGAAACCATTTTGGTCCTTTTTGTCTTTAGAAGGAGTACCACCATGATATAAAATTTCACCAAATATATCAGATGCACGACTTAAAGGATAGCTCGCACCGGCACCGATATGCCAGGCAAATCCATGGAAGAAAAAACTATCCTCACGTTTATTCTCATAATCGTTGTAACTGGTATATAAAAATTCATAGCCTAATCCTGCTGTTACTTTCAAGTGTAAATCGGGTGTTATTTCACCTAAATATTACGTCACATCAGTTGCAGGTAAATTGGGAATATTTAAATCTTTGTTATCGACTCTCTCTTCTTTGTTGTAACTTTTTTTATATACATCAATTGCTAATGCTATTCCCAGATTTTGATCAACCGAACGCCCAAAGGTCAATCCGCCAAAGAAACCAGTTTCTGCATCTTTGGGTCCCAACAATCCAACTTTAAACTCTGTATACTTTCCTTGGGCAAATACGATAGAAGTCAAAGCAAATAGAATTAGAATACTTTTAATTGTACGTTTCATAGCATATCTCCAATCTAAAATTAATTCTATCTTATCATGATTGCATACATGAATATAATTTAATTACTCGTAAGATTCTATCATTTTTTTATTTAAAGATTTTAAATAAACATTGCGAATAATATAATATCTGTGATGTAGGTACGTTTTTAATAATTTTTAAAAAAATTGTGACTCGATTTTTGTGAGAAAAAGCATAAAATAAAAAACTTTGATACGTACATTTTATATAACTATGGATAATAAAGAAATTCATGAAAAACTAAAAACTTGTATGAATATCCATTTTGAAATCGTTTGACTTTTTAGAAGAGAAGATTATATTTAAAATAAAGAGCAATTAAAAAAAGATTAATTATACCATGCCCAGAGATGAAATACAAAAATCGATCAATGAAATTTTTAAACTATACAAAGAAAGGTTTGTATTACAGACTTTTACTTTGGAATCGATCAATAATATTTTTGATATCGGCAACGAAGTGTTCATGAAAAATAATCCTGATGAAGTTGAAAAGCTATCCAATAGGTCACCAAGCCAGGCGCCAGATCTTTTGGATGATGAACCTTTTTCCTTTGAACGAACCTTTGAGATTTACCGGCGATTAGAAGATGATTATAATGAAATTAATCCGGAACTTATTCAGCGTATTTTTGAGGTGAATAGTCAGTTAGCATGGGAAAATTATCGTATTAAGTATGAAAAGTATATTCTTGAGATGAAGCAAGAACATCAAAATGATGAATATATTAATTACCTGGCATCTGTCATACTTTATGATCATAATAAGTATGAAGAAGGTCTGAAGTCCATTAATATTGCTATTGCTTCTAACAGCTCATCTGCAAGCTTTACGCATCTTAAGGGATTGTTCTTAATTCAGCTGGGTGAATACGAGAGTGCTCGGACATTTTTATATCAGGCCTTATTTCTGGTGGAATTAATGCAGGATGTTCCGCCCCGGAAAGAAAAGAAATTAAATATTTATCCAAACTATCCTGTGGAGTTTCATACAAGTGCCGATAAAATCAGGACGGATTTAAAGAAAATTGATCACATCGATAATTTGTTTAACTTTGAGTTGTTGCCACTGATTAGTTGATCAAGTCCTAAAGGGTATCAAGTTTCTCCAGAAAATCTTCACCTTTATAACCACATTTATCTGCAAGCTTTACATATTTATTCATATCTCTGAAAACAGCATTTACTTTTGATCCAGCAATACCTTTTGTATTGTTGGATGCTAACTGAATTATTTTGTTGATTGTTAACCAGAACATTAAAGTCGCAAATTGTTCTTTGTTAAAATATATCGTTCCGTCAAATTCATTCATACAAAGAAAATGTTGTACACTCTTTGTATTGAATAATTCTTCAAAATATGGTAGAGCAGGATTATTATTGTCGATATTCAGACCATTTTCAAAAAAAGTCAATATTTTTACTAATCGTTTTTCCTGGTTAGACAGATTTTCGTCGGCTCCAAGGCTTCTTAGCGTTTGTTCTATCTTCTTATCATATAAGCGTGATTCAAGAAATGTTTCAGCTAATGTTCTATCCTGACTATATATTAGTTTTAAACCATTTAGAAAGGGAAGTATTAAAATAATTCGCAGACCTTTAAGTTGCTTATTCGTTTTTTCAGAAAAATACTTTTTAATTTCATCTGAAATCGATTTATTTAATTTCGGAATTTTTGTAATAGCACCGGATTTATTTGAAAATAAATTCAGGGAAGTTATGTAGTGATTTTTTATATCCTTAATACTTTCATTTGTCAATAATTTTAGTTTTTCAAAATCACATACGGTATTGATGAGATCCTCAAGTTTTTTATTGAACGATTCAATTACTTCTTTACTATCTGTACCTTTGGCCAGCCATTTTAAACTGCCTGGATTAATACATTCATAAAAAGAGTTCAACACAGGCCTGTAAATAAACTCATCCATAGCGGCTTCAATGGATGGGACGCCTCCTCCATTCAGATGAACTGATAAGTCATAATATGGACGATAAGCCGTATGCTGTACTTCACGAAAATCAACAAATATCTGGTACTTAAACGCTTCCAGCTCAATATATAAACCTTTGTTCCATATTTCCTCGCTGGAGCGGATATATTCAAGACCGGTTATAAAATTACGGAAACAAATAAACAAATCGGAACGTCGGTCAACATTTAATCCCTGGCCCAGCGTTTTTTGAATCAGTTGATTGTTCTCCAGATACGCTGCTGAAGTATGAATCCAGCCGCTAGTCTTATCGAATTTATTATGATAGAATATCAGGCTTCGCTCATCGTTTACACGGTTACCATAAGCGAAAACATTTTCATTTACATGACCGCTGGAGGTATAAAAATCATAAAGTAAAAAATTTTCGACGTCACTGTACAAATACCGTTTTCTTAATAATGGAAATATATCCCGTTCATGCCGCTGAACGAGTTCTGTATTGATTGATTCATCCCAATAGGCCTTTTTGTATTCCATTCCGTATTTTTCACTATATCCCTCAATCTGTCCGTGTCCGAACATGGGTAGACCAGGCAGTGTAGACATCATCACACATACACCAAAATATTTGTCATCCGTGCCAAACTGAGCTATTGCTGTTTCCTCATCCGGATTATTCATAAAATTGACATAGCGCTTTAAAATTTGCGGATTAAATTCAAGTACATTCTTAATAGATAAACGATATTTCTCATTTTCTTCCGCTTTAAGCATATTCATAAATGCACTATTATATACGCGATGCATACCTAGGGATCTTACAAAATAGCCTTCCATCATCCAGAAAGCTTCTGCCAACAGAAGTGTATCGGGAACCTCTTCTTGAATTCGATCCACAACCTCGCGCCAGAATTCAACAGGGAATGCTTCATCAAATTGTTTACGGGTCAAACCTTGTTCTGCACGGGATGGAATATCCCCTCCGGTTCCGGGTTGAGGGAACCATAAACGCTGGTAATGCTTTTTTGCCAATGTCATGGCCGCATCAAAACGGATAATCGGGAACATGCGGGCTACATGTAAAATAGTCTGTATGACTGCTTCGCGAACTTCCGGAATTAAATAGTTCAACTGGGCTGTATCATTCCACGGCATGCTGGTCCCATCATTACCATGATAAATATAGCGGACACTTCCCGTATATTTATCGAGACGTTTAAATACCACAGCGGCATCACTGTTATTCCAGTATCCGTCTTCAATGTAAATACCGACTCGTTCATCGTTGCTCAAATCTTCGCCAGTAAAATTATAACCGGGAAATGGCTGATAGTCCAATTGAAGAAACCAGTCCGGGTGATTGATGACCCAATCGGAATCAATGCCCATGTGATTAGGTACCATATCGCTTGCCAGGCGGATACCTCTTCGCCAGCATCGGTCCTTTAGATTACGATAAGCCTCTTCGCCGCCAAGATCCGGTGCAATGGAATAATTCATAAGTGAATATGCTGATGCGACGGCTTCCGGATTACCTCGCATCTTTTTAATGCGTTCAGATGCAATACTACGTTCCCATAATCCAATCAGCCAAAGACCGGTAAAACCATACCCTGCTAATCTGTCCAGTTCTTCATCAGGAATCTGATCCAAATGTATAATAGATCGTTGATACTGTTTACTGAGCTGATCTAACCAGACAAAGGTGCTTTTCGCAATCATAACTACTTTGGGCATCCAGTCCAGATCTTCGCTAAATGCTTCTGGTTCATAGTCTGTATCAGGTCCAAATTGGGTAACCTCTGTCGGCCCGGGTCCAAATAAACCAGTATCAAATCGAATTTTCTGTTCTTCACGGATAAAATCCATACTAATAAGAAGACGTCTTAAAAAATCTCCCAGATAGTCACCCCATTTTAAGCGAATATAGTCTAATTGAGCTAAAATGGAATGAGGATACTTACGCGCAGGTTCAGTTAACATTTCAATTACTGATTGATTTTTGGGGCCATACTTTGGCTCATTAATGAAAAATTGATTAATCGTATTAAAAAACTCTGTGTAAACCGTGTTGGACTCTAAATTGCCATCATCGATCAGTTCATTGATTGAATGATAAGCGGGATTAATGTTATCCAGCCAGAGCAGTATAAGTTCTTCCATCACGACATGCCGATTGGATAATTTTCCTGTTTTACCTTTTAAATAGGATCCAACAGTAATTTTTTTCTTATACACATCCGATGTTGGAAACTCATTAGCGAAATTTTTTATCAGATCATCAATTCTTTTCTTTCCGAACTGATTAATCATATATTGTTCAAGTCGATCAAGAAGATCAGGATTTAATTTTTCTCTGTAGGTTTCGATGATGTAATGAATTATTTCATCGAGTAGTCCCATTGCGTTAAGTTCACTTGCCCTTACAGATTTTTCCAGATTACGGTTCAAATTAATTTGACTGGCTAACTCGCGGGAAGCACTGAAATTAATAAATATAATTGATCCGGTAATCGAAAATAATGTATCATCAATAAGATATTTATCACGAGACTGGCTGTTTATATGAAATTCAAAAGTTGGTAATGTTTGTTTCCGGAACTTCTGAAGATATCTTTCTAAAGATATTTCCATTCAGACCTCAAATCTAATAATCTATCCTCTATTATTAGATCAAATTTAAGGAAAGAAGCAATTTTTACAAAAATTAAAATTTTATCAAATTATTTTGATTGAAAAATAATCAGAGTATTTTTTATTTAAAATAAGGAAATAAAATTAGGGAATTATGAATTTTTCAAAAACGTTAAAAGGGACATAAATTATAGTGATGTCTAACACAAATTTTTATTTGACTCTTGCTCATCTTGATACATAAATTATTTCTGAAAGGATCGTAGTAACTTTGGCTGAACAGTTTAAAAAATCGTACATATCTGTTACTGAATTTATTGATTCGTGGGAAAAAGAAATCTACGAATTGACCTACCTGGACTATTTTAGTTATTTGTTGATTAATGAATTAGCATCCGGACTGGAAAGCGATTTCTTCAAGCATCGCAATCAACATAGACAAATTTCAATAAACGCGGATGAAATAAGTACTCTGTCTTTTAATATTGCTGATTGTTTGCAGGGATTTTTTGAGAAGAATTGTTTTGGCACTTGTCAGCTGGGTTGTCCTCTTAAATTAGATGATAAACTTGATAAAAGTAAATCAATTATTCCTTATAATTGCTCACTTAGTTCGGATAAAGAAGATCAGACTAAAGAAGAATGCCTGTCATCTGATATTTTAAATTATGTCATATTAGATTCATTGCTTGATTTTTACAACTATGAACTAGGGATCATATTAACCGAAACAGATAATGATTTACTGGATCTTGCGGAGTTTAATCTGAATGTTATTATGCAATTTGTTCGGCTAAAAGGTCAGCGCTTTATTAGATCGCCACAAGAAAATGCTAGCGCGTATTTTTATGATTTAATACAATCTGATGAGAGCAGTTGGAAAATCGACGATATTGATTTAGATAGCATGGAAGAGGATGAACAGGAGCTGGAACCCTGGAAAGTAGATTATTCAAGTATTGAGCATGTTTTTGAAGAATTTAAGACTGACTATGATGCGAATGAAGACAAACAGCAGGGTTTACGATTACTAGATAAGTTTCGTACTTACCTCTCTGATTTTCTTGAACTAAAGAGAATTGATGATTTATCTATTGAAGATATAGAAGAATTTTACACAGTAGTGCTTCCACACGAAATGCTATCTGAACAAGATCCCTGTTTTGATTGTGTGAAAGAAATATTTGCCAAGTTTCTGACTCATCTTGAATTTTCACAAAATATACATATTCATATTCCGTTTAAGAAATTCATTAATAAGCAATTACCTGAAATTATCCGGACCTTTAAAATTACAAATAATTACCATAAAAGATATCCGTTTATAGATTTTTTGCTATCACCGGATAATAATGATAGTTCTCTGGTAGAGGGTTTTTATGAGATTCATAAAAACGCCAATGACCAGTTTGTAATTAAAGACATTCATTTAAACACCCAGTTAGAACCAGTGAATATTGGGCGATTAAAAGGTTCTCTTATCAGGACAACTGATATTTTTCATTGCCATCTCATTAATAAAGAGGGTGTTTGGCAAATTGCTCATTTGGAGCAGGTCTATCCGGCCGTATCAAAATATTATTTATATTAATTTCTTATTGTTTCTTATATCATTTAGCATGCAGTTTTCATAAATTTAATCATGGTAGAAGATAAAAATAAAGTCATTACGACTAACCGTAAAGCACGTCACGATTACGAGATTATAGATACTTAAAGAAGGTGAACTCTGGCTTATTGGTATGCATATATCGGCCTATTCAAAATCTGATATGGAAAGTCATGATCCGCTGCGAGATAGGAAATTGTTAGTGCATCGCCTGCAATTAAAACGATTAAACAGACAGGTTGAAGAAAAAGGTGTTACCCTAATCCCGTTAAAAATCTATTTTAACCGTCACCTTGTTAAAGTACAATTAGGACTGGCACGCGGTAAACGTAAATATGATAAACGGGCTTCTATTGCAGAACGTGATCAGAAACGCGATTTAGAAAGGCTTCAAAAATCATTCCGGTAGAAATAATCACCAAATATACCTTTATTCACGCATATACTTTCGATAGGTCTCACGGTGTTTACTATCAAATTCAACAAGCTGATTAAGATATTTATTCTGCTGTTGAAAAAGAACAGCTAACTGCCTATAGTGAGAATTAAAGAACATATTTAAGTATTTATTGTTTGGCGTTACTTTATAAACTTCTTCTATGCCTTCTATATTATATTCTTCGAGACGATCTTTCCATCCTCTGGGGTATTCACTCCTGAGTCCTTGCTCAATAATGTCCCTGGCCATGTTATATTCTGGTTCTCCTAGAAATGGTCCATTTGTATCCATTTCACCTGCCAGGGTCATATAGGCGTAATAATCAAGTACGTGGGTTAATGGATCGAACATACCTTTTATATGATTCATAGATGTACCCGGATCATAAGGAAATTCCCAGTTTTTATCCAGAAATGCTTCCCCGGAATTGCTGGTTAAAACAAATTGAGCGGAGAATAAACGCTCATGTGTTTGTCGAACATTCATAAAAATGATCTGTACCTGGCATTCCACATCATATTCGAATTCATCTTCTATCCATTCATAGTTATTAAAATACTGCTCAATTTTATAACCGAAATCTGATAAAATTTTCTGTTCGTCACTTTGCAAATGCTCGTATTCAACATCAGCCGTTACCTTTAAAGCCTGGGCAGATGTTACAAGATATAAAGCTAAAATTATGATTATTGAAAACATGGATATTTTCATAGTTACCTCGCTTTATACAATATGTATAAAAACTTATTTTATTAAAATATACAAATTTAAATACCAATTAGGTATTAATATGTACTCTTTGTACGCGTCGTGAAATCCAACAGGTAATTTCATAAGGAATTGTACCCAGCTGTCGGCACATATCCACATTGGATATAGATTCAGAACCTTGTTTTCCTAAAAGAGTCACCAAATCTCCTACCTGTAAAGAGCTATCATTTCCAAGATTAACAACAATCTGATCCATACATACTGAGCCAATAATAGGGTATTTTTTCCCTTTAATTAGTACTGCGCCAGTATTTGTAAATCGCCGATTAAATCCATCGGCATAGCCAACGGGAATAACGGCAATATTGGTCTGCTCTTTGGTATGAAAACGTCGTCCATAACTTACAGGTTCCCCAGCACCAATTTTTTTAATTAAGGCAATCCTCGACTCAAATGTCATTACTTCTTTGATATCATACCTCAATTTAAAATTTGGATCAGGTGGATATCCATAAAGCATGGCACCCGGCCGGACTAAATCCTGGTGAGAATCTTTGAGCTGCATAATAGCACCGGAATTTGCAATATGGTATAAGATATTGCGGGAGTACTTGCTGTTAATATATGATTTAATTTGTTCAAATTGATCAAGTTGTTTTTTTGAATAGCTTAAATCCTCTTCATCAGAGCTGGAAAAATGTGAATAAACACCAATAACTTCTAACAATTGTTCAGAAAATATTTTTTCTACCGCCATTTCAAGTTGCTCCATCCTGAAACCAACCCGATTCATACCGGTATCAAATTTAACATGCACCCGGGCTTTCTTTTTACACTGTTTGCAGGCTGCAATAAGTGGCTTGATTTGTCGAATATCTGTTAGGGTGATATCAATATCATGTTCGATTAATTGTTTATAGGTCTCACTTAAGTGAATCCCAAATAATAATATAGGTTTATCTATACCCGCTTCTCTTAATTCAATGCCTTCCTCAAGATACGCCACACCCATAAACTCTGCGCCTTCGTTCATCAGGGTTTTACTTACCTCAATTACACCGTGACCGTAAGCATTGGCTTTTATCACACATAGTACTTTTGCAGGATGAACCAGTTTTTTTACAAGATGAAAATTATATCGTAAATGATCATGATTAATTATAACTTTTGTTGGACCCATATATTGTAAAAAATTCCTCTTTTCAATTTGATTGATCCATGATAAGGAAAGCTAAAAATAAGAATTAATCAAAATATATTCAATAGAGTCAGTTTAGCGTGTCTGGTAGTTATTATGATAAAATTAAAAAATAGGTTGATATGACAGTATGTATCGATTTAAGAATTGATTTCATAGAGGCGCATTTTTTCCCTCAACGTAGTACGGGAAATATCGAGTATGCCTGCAGCTTTCGATTTATTACCTTTGGTTCTTTGAAGGACATGATTGATATGGATACGTTCTAATTCTTTTATTGAGCAGTTTCCAAAATATTCCGGTTGCTGAACGTTTTCATTTTCCGTTTTTAATGCTTCCGGAATATCATCAATTCCAATTTCTTTGGAATTACAAATAAATACAGCCCGTTCTATTACATTTTTTAACTCATTGACATTACCAGGCCATTTATATGATTTGATTAACTGTTCACTTTGAGCGGACATCCATTTGATTTCTTTATCGTAAATATAATTAAACTTCTGAATAAAATATTTGGTTAATAAAAATATATCTTCTTTGCGTTCACGGAGAGGTAATAATTCAATCTCAAATGCATTTAAATGATAGAATAAATCCGGATTAAATCGGTGATGTTTTACAAACCATTCAAGATTATGCTTTGTAGTACCTATGATACGAATATTCGCTTCAATTACATTTTTCCCGCCCATAGGTCTGAAGGTTTTATTCTCAAGATATATTAATAATTTCTCCTGCACTTCAGCAGGCAACTTTTCAATATTCTTTAAAACTAAAGTTCCATTGGCATATTGAGAAAGTAAAGCTTGCCGCTGCGGGCCGAATATATCATTTTCTGTTTCAACACCAAATATGTCGCCCAATAATTCACTGTTTGTACCGTGTTCACAATTCTTTATAAATAAAAGATCATCTCGTAAATCATTGGCTCGATGGATTGCCCTTGCAGAATGGAATTTCCCCGTGCCTGGTTCACCCTTTATCAAGCAGGGGGCATAACGTGCTTTACATACTAATTGAATAAAATCATTAGTTTTTTTGATGGAAGGGTGTTCTCCCATTAAGCCTGGCAATTTAGTATCTTTTGCTATCGAGTTTTTATCATTGTTGAAGTTGTGTGTACTGGCATATGCTTGAACTTCTTCAACAGCCTCAGTTAAACTGTCGATTGCATTATTGCGTTTGATCATTTTAAATATTCGTGTATCAAGAATATTTTTTAATTCATCTGTTAGGGGATTATTAGAAATAAAAATAAATTGATAATAATAAGGCTGCTGAG
>JARRPN010000092.1:0-12879 GCA_037382875.1 Calditrichaceae bacterium
TTTTGATAAGTCGAACTTACCATTGTACCATTACGGCGGAAATAAAAACCATTGATTAAATAATTGTAATCCGGATCCCATCCATTGCGATAAGTAACTGCGCCATTGGTATGTTCAGCAACTTTCGCACTGTCTCTCCATGACCGCCAGTCGGTTCCAAACCAGTCATCTTCTGTTTCCCATTGATCCAAATAATAATTTAATTTTAATTCATAATATGTTGTTTGATTTAAAACATGGGTAAATTTACCGGTTAGTAACACATTATTGCCGACCCATGGTCTTTGGCGTGTGTTAAGTATATTTCCAATTGGATTAGTTGTATTGAATTGTTCATCATGAGTATAGACAGCACTTAAACGAAATTTAAACATATCCAAATCGTACAACAATGTACTGTTAATTGTATGCCTATTACGCCAGTTATCCGGAGTGAAACCATCAGGATAAACAAGCGCACTTAATGTATCCGGATTATAATTTGCACTTTCCGGATTATTTCTTGGATTGGATGGGTTAGTATCTATCATATAATCATTTAAATTACCACCAATCCCTGGCTCAAGATTCGGATCATAACTGAAGTCAAAACCCTTACTGAATCTTTTTTGCGTATCACCAATATCCTCATTTTCATAAGCAATAAAGAAACGGATATCGTTTGTGATTGGTCCGCTGGCAGTGGCAGCAATTACATGATCCTGATAACTATAAGCCCCTAAGAACTCATCACCCTCAGATACAAATTTATCTGTTTGAGCATCCAGTGAAAAGTGATAATCGGAACCACCGGTTTTTAATTCTGAACGAACTATACCGGCGTTCGCATCGCCGTATTCAGCTGTATATCCACCCGTTAGAACTTGAACCTCTTCAACAGCTTCCTGAATCACATGAACATTGTTCTGACGGTTCATTGGATTAACAGTAGAAGCACCATCCAAATAATAACCGACTTCTTCTGCACGGCCACCGCGAATATATACATTTCCATCCTGTACAACCACACTTGCTTGCAGACTTAATATATTTTGAAGACCGCGTACTGGAATAGTCTCCAGATCTTCTGATGTCACTTTGGAAACACTTTGTGTAACGTATTTTTCAACCAAAGGTCTCTCTGCCGTAACAACAACGGCTTCTCCTAATTCCAGTGTAGTTGGCTGCAATTCAATATTCTGTTCAGTGGTTACACCTGCGGATACACGTAAATTCTCGACAATCATATTAGTATAACCGATGTAGCTTGCTTCCAGCGAGTATGCACCTACAGGTACATTAAGAATTACATAATAACCATCTACATCTGAAGTACCACCAAGGTTAGTACCCTGTAAAACAATATTTACACCGGGTAAAGGCTCACCTGTTTCTTTGTCTGTGACGACACCCATCATTTTACCTGAAGATTGGGCAAAAACAAAAATGGGTAACATTAAGGCAAGCAGTAGAAAAAGCATTTTTTTGAACATCCCTTAACCTCCACTTATTTTACCTATGAATAACAATTATAAATACCAATAGTCAATAACGATTAGGTCATATGACACCTCCTACATTTATTGGGAACTTATAAGGCGAGCTTCATCACATGAGAAAATATAGAATAATTCCAATTTATTGTCAAGCTTTGTTTGCCAATTCTACAAATACTTTGTTGTTCTTTTATTTTATCTGACACAAATAATTGTCTTACTAAAATTGTGATTTTATTAGCAATATATATTTTATGCAGAAATTATTATGTATAACGTATATATATACACTTTTTTGTTATTTTAAATATTTTGCTATTGATATCGTATTTAATTAATGGATTTATTTTAAAAATGTTTTTTAACGCACTAATAACATTTTTCTTATGTAACTATTTACTTGACCGTTTTCATCCTCAATTGTTAGTTTATAAAAATATACACCACTTACAACCCGTTTGCCGGAATCATCTGTACCATCCCAAATTGTTTTATGTACGCCTGTAGTCTGGTATTCCTGAATTAAAGCACGAATATGCTGCCCTAAAATATTGTAAACAGAAAGTACTACTTTGCCGGATACAGAAAGGGTATATTCTATTGTTGTTGTCGGATTAAATGGATTTGGATAATTTTGTAACAAATCGTTTGTCCCAGGCAGTGCATCGGGTTCTGCAATATAAGTCGGTTTCCGTTTAAATATATAATAACCGGTTCTATGGTTATTTGATCTGAAAGTATTCCAATATTGAGTCTTACTTTTCACACCCTGTTCATCAATTATATTTAGACCGTTATGGCCACCAAAGATCACCTCAAAATCCCCATCACCATCAAGGTCTTCAACACAGGGTGAACCTGTCAATCCTGAGTCGAAAACAGCCGGGGAATTAATATAATTAGTCCCATCATTATGTAAAATATGTAATATCCCTGAATTGTTTGCCAATACAATTTCAGGTTTATTATCATCATCAAAATCAGCGAATACAGAAGGTGCTGAAATACTGCCATCCACTTGTATAGGATAATTTTGTAAGGAATCCCCCTCAATTGTGAATGCATATAACTTACCCGCATCTGTACCAAGTACCATATCGGGTGCTTCATCTTTATTTATATCACAAATAGATATACCAGTGCTGATGAAAGCAAAAGAAGAATACAGACTATTTATTTTACCATTCATATCAACACGGATAAAATTATTATCCTGTGTTGTAGTAAATATATGGTAACTTGTTGAATCGCTATCAATCTTAAGTATTACCGGAGATGAATTTATTTTTGAATTTAATTCAACCGGAAAATTACTTAGTGTGTCTCCATCTGCATTGATTGCATGAAGTTTGCCGTCAGATGACCCAAACACAATCTCAGGAATATGATCACCTGTAATATCACCAACAGCAACTCCTGCTTCAATAGAAGAATTAATCGAATTTGGAAACCCTTCTTTAATAGAACCATCGATATTCATTACAATTAGATCACCATTTATTGTCCCGAATATAATTTCAAGATCAAGATCCGCATCCATATTAGCAACCGCAGCATTTCCTTGCACTTGTTGGTCTAACGATTGCTTTAAAATAGTAGCACCTGAATTGGCCAATACCTTTAAATCCCCTGAATTATTAATAACTACTATTTCTTTCTGACCATTACTGTTCATATCAGCAACAATGGGCACTGCAGTTGTATAACCTACATAAACAGGGAATCCTGATAAATAACTTCCATCCGCGTTGAAAACATACAGACTATCATTATCCGGTAATACGATAACATGTTTTTCACCGGTACCAAAAAGACTATCACAGGTCACAGGTAAATTAATATTATATCCTTTTAACACAGGAAAACCAGTTTGATTTAACTTTGGTTGAACCTGTATTGTATCTGATCTGTTATAGGGATATTTAGTTCCCTTATTTGATTTTATAGTAATAATAATATCAATCGGCTCTAATGCAGCATCCTCGGATACTGTAAATTCTAAGGGATCATTAAAATTTGTAACAATGGTACCGGAAAGTATATCATTGAAGTCAGCATGAATATCACTAAATGAAATTGAGGAATAAGGAGAAGAAATGCTGACTTCTGTATTCTTCGAATCCATCCATAATGAATCATTATAAAGTGCTAATTGGATAAGACCACTTTCACCGGGATTAAGTTCTTCATTACCATCATCATTTGTAATTTCAATGATGGATGTATCAATCACAACACGAGGAAAAATATTTCTGGCAATTGCATTATACACATTTACTCTGCCAGAACCCAGTTCCCCCTCAAAGGTAGGATTAAGCACATCAATGTTGTCTGCATGTTTTTGAATTTGTTTAATCAACCAACGACCAGATTTGTTAGGGAAGAATGTTTTGAGCATAGCAAAACTGCCTGCAACAATTGATGAGGCAACCGAAGTTCCCTGAAAATTAGCATATCCATTATCCACATTATGATGAATTGTACTCAGTATGGCTGAAGCTGGATTAGTTCCCTCGCCACCCGGTGCGCTGATATCCACGGATTCACCGTAGTTAGAATACGAAGCTTTAGTATCTGTATTTGTAAGTGCAGCTACAGAGAGTGTATTGGCATAGTCTGCTGGATATTGGGAACTGTTGTCATTGTTCCAATCATCATTACCCGCTGGACAGACAATAATACAATCATATTTCCGGACCAATGCATTAATAGCAGCTTGAGTAAACGGATTTCTATATGAGCTGGTATAGGCACAATTAATTATATCCGCACCCATCTCAGCGCAGTATGCTATACCTTCAATGGTATTTATAAGCTCAGGATTATCAGAATCAATATCATAAACATGTTTAGTAAATATTAGTTTTGTATTGAAGGCGATACCGGCGATTCCTTTATTATTATCCGCAACGGCCGCTATTACACCACCGCATTGAGTCCCATGGCTAAGTACATTTTCAATTCCTTCTGAAAGCGGTTTTACATCATTATCAGATATACTTTGTGGTTTATTCCCTGCGAAATCCCAACCTTTAAAATCATCCACAAATCCATTATTATCATCATCAATATTATTCTGATCAATTGAAGTTATTTTTTTATCCCCATTGATATCTTCACCTAAATTAATAAAAAGAGCACCTTCAAGATCTGGAAACTAAAACCACATTCCTCACCTGACTCTACAATCCTTGTAGGTGTCGTCGATACAGGGTGTGATCATAATTTTATTAATAATCCATTGATCATTATAATAAGTATCATTTGAATAATAAGGATTCGTCTGAGATGCCAGATGATACTTTTCTTCCAGTTGAGCGTCAACGATGATATCAAGTGCACGGAATTTACTTATAATATCTACAAGATCTTCATAGGATTGATCCGTATTAAATATGGCTCGGTAAATATTACGTAAATTTATTTCCTCATCAGCAAGATCATAATTATTAATTTTGAGCCACCTACTAAGATGCACTATCCCAAATTCAGATAATAAATGATTTAAGTATTCATTATTGGTATGAGCAATATTATCCTTATAGGATATATTTAAAGTATCCTGACTATCATTCAGGCAGAATAATATTCTATCCTGAAAATAGTCTTCAGCGGTCTGTCCTGATATGTAAAATAAAAATATAAATAGTAATAATCTTATCATAGGCAATCTGTTTTAACGGTCGTCAGTTTTGCTACCTAATCATCTTTTCTTTAACTCTATTTAATAAAGAGCAAGTTCCTTGTCAAATTTATTTGATTGTTCTTTAATAAAAAATTTAGTGATTTGGATAGGCTGTATTATGCTTTATTTTACCAATTTATAATGCTTTAAGGAGTATGTTTCAGTACTTAGATATAAAATAAAAAATATAAATAAATTTAGATAAGGGCGGGGATTATGAAACTAATATATTCTGATCCGAATTATTCTTTTAATAAAAACAGTAATAATAATTCTGTCATTTAAGGATTGAAGGGTATTGCATAGCTATAATATTTAAATCTTCTTCTGTTAAAAATTTAAATTCTATACCGATCTGGTATTCATCATCAGATACTTTTTTAATATTTTTCACTGTTCCAATCGCTTTTACAACATCTTCTCCCATACCTAGTGAAAGTTCAATTTGAGTTTCTGCTTCCATGAATTCTTTTGACTGAATTGCTATACCGGTTTTACTTATATCTACGGTTGTCACCATACCCTGACTAATCGTATTATTATCCTTATCAATTAACCGATAAGCTACCAAATTATCTGATTCAATTCTTTTAGCGCCTCTTCCTTCAAAATCCAAAGTTAAGCCTCCTTATTTTGGATTCACTTTTATAAAGTTATTATATTTTAATCCTATTTTCAATCATTGTTGATATATTATCTTAATTTTCTTTATCTGGTAAAGTATTTTCAAAAAAAGGTTTTAAAGTACCTTTAATGTATTCCGGGGGGATTTTTAAATTCTTTAATTCTTCAACAATCGTATTTATTTTTGTTTCTGTTTTTTCTTTTCGGTTTATATAAAAATAATCATTATCTTCATATTTCACTAAACCGCCGTGAAAATTGCCTCGATCATATTTTACATCCACGCCCAGTTTTTCAAGAAGTACGATTAGAGCATCTAAAATTTGTTCATTATATCCTTCAACATCTTTATCTTTGCGTGACATGATATCAATAACCTATAAATACTTTTCCAGACCTTTTTGTTTTAGAGTTTCAACCAGTTCTTTTACTTTTTGTGACTCATCTTTCTTGCAGATTAACAATGCATCTTCAGTATCAACAACCACTAAATTTTCAACTCCGACAGCAGTAACTATTTTCTTATTAGAATATATGTAATTATTTTTCGAATCCAGCATTACATTGTTGGAAGCTTCAATGATTGGCCACTTCCATAACGCCATAATCAATAGAAACGGGTTTTATCTGAGAATAGACTTCATAGATAGCATTATCCATATTTGGTGAATCAATATCTGGAATTATTTTGTTAAAATTTTCAGCTAGTTCAGGCTGGAATTCCTCCACTGCTTTTATAATAGCAGAGACTGTCCATATAAACATGCCGCTATTCCAAAGGAAATCACCACTTTTTATAAAACGAAGAGCAATATCCACATCTGGTTTTTCAGCAAAAGTTTTAACTTTATGAATAGGACGTTTCAATTTTTCGGCTATCTGTTTGTCTTCCTGAATATATCCATAACCGGTTTCAGGATAGGTTGGTTTAATACCTACAGTTATAAGACAGCCCTGCTCTGGTGCATATTCTGCAGCTGCTTGCAGACATTCTATAAATTTTTCTTTTTCTTCTATTAAATGATCTGCGGGCAATACGATCATTGTTTCATCTTCGCCAGCACGTTTTTTTATGATTGCGGCTGCCAATGCAATACATGGAGCTGTGTTTCGGCCAAATGGTTCAGCAACAATATTTCTTTCTGGTATTTCAGGTAATTGGTTGATCACACCATCTTTAAGTTCATTGTTTGTAATAACAAGAATCTGATTATCAGGTACAAAATCCTTCACTCGATTATAGGTAAGCTGCAACATGGTTTTCTCACCAAATAAATTTAACATTTGTTTTGGTAAGACTGCCCTGCTTCGTGGCCAAAATCGGGTTCCACTGCCACCAGCCATTATAACAATATACATCTATTCCCCTTTTGTCTTTTTAATTAGGTGAGGTAATCTCGCTATACCATTTTTTTGCTACTTCATTTTCGGGATCTAAATCCAAGACGGTGGTAAATACACGTTCGGCATTTGCCATCTCATTCATTAAAATATAGGTCTCACCTAAATTATTTAAAGCTGCAAAATATTTCGGTTTAAGAGTTAACGCTTTTAAAAATAACTTAACCGCCAATTCATAGTTTTCTTCTACTTTGTAAAGATATGCTAAATTATTGAGTCCTTCAGGGTAATTGCTATTAATTTCCAGAGCCTTTTTGATATGATAATAAGCAGAGTCCATTTTTCCTTCATAATAATAGGCAACACCCAAATTATTTTGTGCCATAATATAGGTTGAATCAATTTGAAGCACCTTTCTGTAATCATCTATCTGTTTTAAGGCATCTTCTTCTTCACTCGCTTCTTCGGCTATTTCAAATGCTTTTCGGCTTAGGTTCCCGGCGAAAACCTCTTGCGTTAATTTTTTATTTTTTACAGCTGGTTCATAGTCCGGCTCAATAGTTAAGCAGGTATTGAAAGCAGTTAAGGCGTCTTCATATCGTCCTAATAAAAACAGCATATAACCGACATTATTATAAGCCTGGTAATAATCGGCTCTTATTTGCACTGCTGTTTGGAAGGCTTCAAGGGCCTTCTCAATTTTATCCATCCGGTGTAATGAAATACCAATAAAATTATAAACTTCGGCATCATAAGGATTAATATCAAGCGATTTGCGCCAGGCATTCACTGCGAAACTATCATTACCAGCCTGATAATATTTAATTCCATCACTTACAAGATTATCCGCCATGGCTAATCTCATTTCTTCTGCTCTAATGTCCTCACCCATTTCTTCTTTTGGTTCAGATTTAAACCAGGCACAGGAAGCAAAAATCAAACCGAATCCTACTATAAGTAATATTTTTTTCATAACGTCTACTCCTTGGTTGAAGGATAGATAAATGCTATATTTTCCAGGATTGATTTTGAACTAACATGATATCTCCGGTTATTAAACAGCCATATGTGTTTGATAACCATCATTTCTTCTTATCGGCAAAAATTTAATTTTCTAAACATACAAATACTGGCCTACAAAAGCTACCCTGGCTGGTCCCTTTAAAAATAATTTATCATTCTTATAAAACACCTCTAACTCTCCACCTAGGGTAAAAATAGATACATCAGAGTACTCGTTTCCAGGCTTCGCCCAATAGGCAATGGTACTGGCAATGACGCCGGTACCACAGGATAGTGTCTCATTTTCCACACCGCGTTCATATGTACGAATCTGTAACTTATTCTTATCTATAATTTTCAGAAAATTTACATTCGTACCTTCTGGCTGGAATTGTTTATGATATCTTAATTGCCTGCCCAATCCAACCACATCAATATTCTTTAAATCAGTCTCTGCATTCAAAACAAGATGAGGGACACCGGTATTAATAAAACCAAGCATTTGAAAATTACCTTTAAGGCCAATATCCGCATCCGATACATTTTCAAGGGGATGCTTTACTTTGATTTCTACCTGGATTTCATCAGCCGAATCCATATACACCGCATGCTGACCGTCATCAGCGATTAATTTCTGCCAGGTTTTAACTTTGATCTTATTTAGTTGACTACAAAATAAAACCGTAGCTCGTAAAGCATTACCGCACATTTCACCCAAGCTACCATCGGCATTATAGTATTTCATCGTTGGAGGATTGTCTTTAGCATATGAAACAAGTACAATGCCATCAGCACCGATACCCTTATGACGGTCGCATATTTGTCTAATTTCTTCTGCTGAAATTTCTCTAATTTTATTCTTAATTATATCAATAAATACAAAATCATTACCGGTAGCTTCTATTTTTTTAAAATTAAATTGCTTAGACATCAATTACTCCAAGGATCAGGTAACTTAATTTTTATCCCCCCTGTTTCCCATCTCTTTCTAACTCTTATCGTATCATTTGAGACTACAAATGGTTCAGCGAACATAAATGGAGAGACACTACCTGCAGAGTATTGGCCATTTTTGTCCAGATCCCAGAAGGCCTTTAATCGGTACCTATCTTCCGGTAACTGTTCGAACTTAAATTCACCTGGTTTTTTTAATGTAATTCTATATTGTTTGCTACCATCCCCCCGGGCTAAATTACTGATCGATAAAAATACAGGCTTAGCTCTAATACTATCCGCATAGACCGTTCCTGATATTTCACCTAAATCCCGGGAAGACATGATGCTAAAATAATGATGTATCAGGGTATCTTCAAATAATTTACCCCAAAGATCGGTCACTTTTCCAAAATTTAAAAAAGCTGAATAGGATGTATCTGAGGTGAATGGTTCAGTAGGATTAAATATTCCATCATACACAGAGTTGAAAGTCCACTTTCCGGTAATTGTATCATTCATTCCCATTGAAAGATGAAAATTATTCATGACGGATGCCCAATTTACGGGTTGAGAAAATTCCAGGTAAACCGGAGAACCGGGATGCACAGATTTTGCACTATCGGCAGGCGTAAATTCAATCACTTTAAGAGCGGTTGTATCCACGTTCATATTTGGAATAAAATTTACTTTTTGAAGTGTATTGTTAAAATTCCCGCTGCTGTCTGAAATAAAAGAAGAAAATAATTGATATTTCGCAGATGAATCCATATTCTCAGTAAAAACATCAATAATATTTTCGGATTCATAATTAATAGATTTACCAAGAATTTTTAAAGTGTCAGAAGACAAACTGTCAATAATAGTAAGATCTGTATCATCATTAAGTAGAATTGATTCACTTACACGCAGCTGAAAGTATCGATCATTAACCGGACGTATACCGGTAAAAAATGGTTTAACTGTATCCACTTTTGTAATTCTGAAATTTAATCCGCTATAATTTAACTGATCTGCAGTCAATGTGATATCTTTAATGGGAATACCTAATTTTTCAAAATCAGCATTAATAATCAGATTATTATTTAAATCCTGAACAGCAATCAAACGATAGGTATCCGGTTTAAGATAACTCAGAACGTATTGACCATCTTTACCACTCTGTGATATATAACGAGGCTTATGTTTGATAAAATCCTCGGTTGTAGTATCATTTATTTCAAAAGCAAATATATGGTATATTTCATTTTTTCCGACACCATATATACTCCCACTTATGGATCCCCTGTCAATTTGTTGTCCGGTAGAAAAAGCAAACTGATAAGTTGCATCTAATTTATTACTGTGCTCATCAGAAGCCTCAGTTCCAATGGATACCACATAGGTTTGATCTAAGTTTAGAGTATCATTAATTACTAACCGCAATTTACGGCTACGTGACCATTCGTATCTAAATTCCAATGGTGGTGAAATAAAGACGGCTTTGCTCAAAGAGCCTTCATTCATACGCTCAGAAAATTCAACATATATTTCTTCTAAATTGATTGGTATTCCGATCGAATCGGTTGTGGGAATGGTTTTAACTACAATCGGTGGTTGTTTATCCACAGGTCCTCCTCCCGGAGATCCCTGTTTGGCACAATAGAAAATCATTGTCGCCAGAAAAAGAATTAAAGTGATTCTGATAAATTGAATTAACATCTGTCCTAAGGCTATTCAGTCGTGAATAAATTTGTTAATGGTTTAATTTAAATATTTCTAATCAAAGATTCAGACTTTTTTTAATTAAATTTTAAATATTGATTATGTATTTTTTAAAATAATCAGATTGGAATCACAAAATCAAAACTAGGAGAGGTAAATCTACAACAAATAAAAAACCGCCGGATAATCCGACGGTTCAAAAAATAAGTAATTATTTAAAACAAATTTACATTAATTAGTAAACTATTGTTCTTTAATTCGAGCTGCTTTACCTCTTAAACTTCTCAGATAGTAAAGCTTTGCTCTGCGTACTTTACCACGGCGCTTAACGTCAATCGTTGCCAATCGTGGTGAATGCACCGGAAATACGCGTTCAACGCCAACACCATTTGAAATTTTACGTACGGTAAATGTTTCATTTATGCCGCCGCCTTTACGTTTAATGCAAACCCCTTCAAATATCTGGATACGTTCTTTTTCACCTTCGATAACTCGAACGTGAACCGCAAGTGTATCACCGGTTCTGAATTGGGGGATATCAGTACGTAACTGTTCCGCAGTTACTGCATGTAATACATCCATTTTAGATCTCTCACTATTTATTTATTATTTCTTATATTTTTCAAATAAATCCGGCCGTCGCTCCCGGGTCTGTTTTTCCCGAATGCTTTGTCGCCATTTTTCAATTTCTTTATGATTCCCGGATAAAAGAACTTCGGGAACCTGCACATCTCTAAAAATATCAGGTCTGGTATAATAAGGTGCATCTAATAGGTGATCTGAAAAAGAATCGGTCCAGGCTGAATCAATATCCCCAAGAACCCCGGGTAAAAGCCTTACTGCTGCATCAACCATTACCATCGCAGCAATTTCACCAGAACTCAAAATATAATCACCCACTGAGTATTCTTCTATCGGATAAAATTCATGCAACCTTTCATCAATACCTTTATAATGTCCGCAGACAAATACTAGGTGCTGCTCAAGGCTCAGTTTAGTTATATCCGATTGCTCCAGTTTTCTCCCACGTGGTGATGGCATTATAATCTTAGCCTTATTTCGATTCATTGTCTCAAAAATCTTATCCAATGATTTTATAATCGGCTCAACTTTAAGCACCATTCCCGGTCCGCCGCCATATGGATAATCATCAATAGTGCGATGTTTATCTGTTGTAAAATCCCGGATGTCATGAATCAAAATTTCAACCGCATTATTATTAGAAGCTACCTTTATCATACTTTCACTTAAAGGTTCTTCCACAATTTTGGGAAATCCTGTTACAATATCAATGCGCATTTCAAAGACCGCTATTCAAATAGTCCATCCAGTACCCGGATGATCATTTTGTTTTGTTCTATATTTACACCCTTCACAACATCACTAACAGCCGGGATCGTGTGAAGACTTCCATCTAAAAGTTTAACCGTATATACATCATTTGCCGGAAACATCTCTACATCCATAATTTCACCGAGCAAAATGTCTTTCTGATCATAAACCTGCATACCGATCAGGTCGTGAATATAATACTCACTGTCAGAAAGGTTCTCCAGATCATCTTCGGGGATATATAAATATTCACCCCGTAATTGCTCAGCCTGATCAATCGAATCAATACCGGCCAATTTTATAAACACAAATTTATCCGTTAATCGTACATCATCAACGGAATAACTGAGCCAATCCTTAGTCTTTTTTATAAATACGGCACCTAACTTACAAAAATGTTCGGGAAACGATGTAATAATTTCCGCCTTAACCTCGCCATGCCTTCCCTGAGGTTTAAGGATTTTCCCGATTATATACATTCCTGCGACTAATTATATCAACTATTCGAGTATTTCCAATACGGCACGTTTACCTGCTTTGGCAGATGCAGCGGCCAGTAAAGTACGAATAGATTTGGCGGTTTGTCCTCTTTTTCCGATAACCTTACCAAGATCACCGTCGCCAACGCGCAATTCATATACAGTTACACGTTCACCTTCAACTTCGGTTACCTGTACTTCTTCAGGTTTGTCGACGAGGTGCTTTGCGATGAATTCTACAAAGTCTTTCATTTCCACGGATACATCCTCCTTCATAAAAAGTCACATTCGTACAAACTAACAA
>JARRPN010000093.1:0-690 GCA_037382875.1 Calditrichaceae bacterium
TTGCGGTAAAAAGGAGGATACAGCTATGACATACAAGGTAGATGCGAAAAACATCATAAATGAGGTTGACGAAATAGTTGAAGATCTAATCGCTAGTTACGAAGCACTGGATCTTGAAACCAGTTTTAGTTTTTTCTCAAATGATCCCGATTTTTTTATGATTGGCAGCGATGGACTCATATATGATCATGAAACATTTTATATGGCTACTAAAATATATTTCAACGAGTGTGCAAAATATGAGTTAATTACATATTTTAAAGATATAAAAGTTTTAACACCTGAATTAGTGTTGGTATCCTGGCATTATAAAGCTATTGCAACCAAGCATACTGGCGGCAGAGATGTATTCGATCCCGCCGGCACCACTTTCCTCTTCCAGAAGATTAATGGGCAATGGAAAGTGGTTAATTACCATGAGTCTACTTTATTACCGAAACGTGTTGGATGAAAAGATTATAAGAATATTAATTTTTTCTCCATGCAACCTCATTTATCTATAGAAATTCTCGTTTAATAAAATATCTTTCTCTAAATAGAGTATCATTTCTAGACAAGAATAGTGTAAAAAGATTACTTTATGAAAATTATTTTCAATACTATTAACTGAATTTCTTAGGTAAACCTGAATTAAGAATTAATTATTAGACAAAAATTTGACTAAAATTAGGGAAAGATTTTTTCATTTTT
>JARRPN010000093.1:699-12643 GCA_037382875.1 Calditrichaceae bacterium
ACTTGAAGGAGGTAAATTATGTTATTAAACATCGAAAAAATCGTTTTCACATGTTTCATTATTATTTTACTAAGAGATATTAATAGTTCTTTTGCTGAAGATCTAAAATCTTCGGAAAACCAGGCTGATTACCTGATAATTTCTACACAGCATTTCCTGGATAATTTAGATCCGTTAATCTCATTGAGAGAATCGCAAGGACTGACCATAAAATCAGTCAATGTTGATACTCTTTACGGTCAGTTTCAGGATACACTTTCAAAGCAGGATGCTATCAAATCGTTTGTAAGTTATACACTAGAATACTGGTCTGATCCAAAACCACAATATTTGCTTCTTGTGGGCGATGTAGAATTTGTACCATCTTATAAAGTTCAATCAAGGCTTCATGATACAATATATGATGAAGATTCTGTTTCAATTGATGATCAATATGCAATTAACTTGTACGATAACGATCAATATCCTGATATTGCTGTTGGACGCTTACCGGTTTCAAATAATATGCACTTAGAAAATATTATAGAAAAAATAATTCTTATTGAAGATAATTTAAAAAGAAAAAACTACACAATGGATTATTTAGGTCTGGCTGATTTCAGAGAACATGAATATTTTTTTGAAAATGTTCAGGATAGATTTACTACTAATATTCTACCTGATTATTATTCTTATCAACGAATTGATCGGAGAGAAGAATCGGAATATTATGGTATGAAATCCGATATCCTAAATATCCTTAATCAAGGCTGTTTGTTTCTATACTATACCGGGCATGGAAGCCCTTTCAGTTGGGCTGATACGTCTTTCTTTCAAGTTAACGATGTAAAAAGTCTTGCTTCAAATGGTTTGCCAATCATTTTTACTACCGCAGCTTGTAGCCAAAGATTTGATATACCTGATTCAACGACAATTATTGAAGCACTAATTCAAAAAAATAAGGGTGGAACGGTTTTAAGTTTTGCACCAGCCGGATTGGCTTATTCAGATCAGGGTAGCCGGATTATGGAATCACTTTACAATAAAATATTTGAACATCCAGAATATTCTCTTGGATACATTATAAGGCTGGTTAAAGGGGGACAGGCAATAAGTATGGATCTGGATGATATTACTTTGCGATATACTCTACTCGGCGATCCAGCGTTAAAATTTCCATCTGATATCGTTGCAGGAATACCTGAACCTGGGTATGAATCATTATCAAAATTTGAATTATATCAGAATTATCCAAATCCATTTAATTCAACCACTGTGATTAAACTTAATTTACTAAAAGCCGGTTCTGTAACTATTATTGCATATGATATCAATGGTAAGAAAGTCGATACTATTCATGATGGTTATCTATACACAGGCTTACATGCGATTCAGTGGCGTCCCAACGAATTAGCTTCAGGAATTTATTTAATAAGAATGACAGCAGATAATCTCAATCGCACTATCAGAGCTTTATATATAAAGTAAGACGATTTAATTAAGGAATTTTAGAAGAATATATTTATTTCTTAGATAGGATTGTTTTAATTTTCTTTGCAAGTTCTACATGTGTGTATGGCTTTTGCAAAAACTCCATACCCTCAGCGAGTATGCCATGTTTAACAATGCTATCATCCGTATAGCCGGAAAAATAAAGTACCTTTAATGAGGACTTATCTTTTAATAATTTATCGGCTAGCTCGTTTCCGCTCATTAACGGCATTACCACATCTGTCAGAAGAAGATCTATAGAATTTTTATTTTCCTTAAAAATGCGAACTGCTTCTTCTCCATTCGAGGCTACTAATACAGTATAACCATAACTTTCCAAAGTCTTGTGAGTTACTTTACGAACACCAGAATCATCTTCAGCTAATAATACGGTTTCGTTTCCTGCTAAACTTTCGCGCTCGTCTTCTATTTTATCTGAATTCTGTAAGTTCTTTTCGATTAATGGTAAATATAGTTTGAATGATGTTCCTTTCTGTGGTTCGCTATAAACGTATATATAGCCATTATTCTGCTTTACAATACCATAAACAGTGGCCAGACCTAATCCGGTGCCTTTATCCCGACCTTTCGTTGTAAAAAACGGTTCAAATATCCGATCCAGTGTACCCTTGTCCATGCCAACACCATTGTCACTGATAGCCAGAGCTACATATTTTCCCGGTTTTGCACCAAGATGAGAATTTAAGAATCTTTTATCAAAGGTTTTATTGTTTGTTTCAATTGTAAGTTTACCCCCAAAAGGCATAGCGTCGCGGGCATTAATGGCAATATTCATGATGATTTGTTCAAGTTGACCAGGATCAGCCTTTGTATTACCTAAATCTGGATTAAGTAATATAGAAATCTCAATATCTTCGCCTAATAATCGTCCTAACATTTTCATCTGATCTGAAATCAATTTATTCAAATTGACTATTTCCGGCTGAATAATTTGTTTTCGGCTAAAAGCGAGCAGTTGTCCTGTCAAACGTCCGGCACGTGATCCCGCAGCTTGTATCTCTTTAATTAAACCCTGTATATTATCAGGTAATTCACGAAACATCAACAATTCACAATAACCATTGATGATCGTTAACAGATTATTGAAATCATGTGCAACACCACCAGCTAATTGACCAATAGCTTCCATTTTCTGTGCTTGCTGTAATTGTCCCTGAAGAAGTTTTCTTTCAGATATGTCTCTTACAACCGCTAAGATATACTTTTCTCCCTTAAAATCGATAATGTTTGAGCTGATTTCTACAGGAAAGTATTTTCCGGCTTTTGTAATATGTTCGGTCTCAAAAATGATATGACCTTCGGTTAACAGCTGATTACGATGATCAGCTCTTGCATGAGAATTCACATCTTCTTTTTTAGTAATTAAAGGTGGACTTAATTTTAAAAACTCATCTCTTGTATATCCATACCGTTTACAGGCAATATCATTGACTTCAGAAAAATTTGAAAAACCTTCCGGTCGAAACTTATGTAAGAAAATTGCATCATTCTGATTGTTTAAAAGAGACCTGTATTTTTCCTCGCTATCTCTTATTTTTTCTTCTGCAAGCCTTCGTCTTGTAATATCTAAATGCGTTCCAGTTATTCGGACGGGTTTGCCTTCAGCATCCAACTCGGATATTTTACCACGATTCAATATCCATATCCAATGACCTGATTTATGTTTTATTCGTGATTCATGTTCAAAAAAATCTATTTCACCAGCCAAATGTTTTCTTAAAATCTTTTTGGACTCCAGCAGATCATCAGGATGGAGAAGGCGCATCCATTTTTGGATGGTTCTCGGTTGAAGTTCATAAAATTTATATCCCAAAATCTCTTCAAATCGTTTTCCTACTACAATCTCGCCTGTTTCCAAATTCCAATCCCACAAACCAGCACCTGTACCGTTTAAAGCAAGCTCAAGTCGTTCATTACTTTCTTTTAACTGTTTCTCAGCCTCTTTTCGATCTGTAATATCCTTTACAAATGAAAAAGACAGATTTCTACCTTTGAATTCAATGAAATCAATATTAACTTCTACAGAAAACGTGGAACCATCTTTGCGTCTAAATACACTTTCGACAGTATCTAATCCGCCAGCCTGAATGATTTCTCTATTTATTTTCCAGGCAGGTAAATCAAATTTTGTATCAATATCGACTATACATATCTCGGACAATTCTTCCATGGTATATCCAAGGCTCTGGCGTGCATATTCATTTGCATAATGAATACATCCGTCATCATCTACCTGAAGCACACCAATATTTGCATTCTCAATAGCAGACTGCATCATTTGTAAAACTTCATTGATCTCATTTTCGCTGACTATTTTTGAATTAATCCCCTGGTGTGCTTTTCTTTCACTTTGGAAATTATTCACATCAATACTGTTTAATAAGCCATTAGTTTTATTTGTAGAGGTCTTCTTTTTAGAGGAAAATTGAGTAAGCTGTTTATTGAGCTTCTCAATTTCAGAAATAAGTTCTTTTTTTGTTTTAGAATTATAATTCAACGATAACTCCGGAGGTAGTTAAATTATAAAAATCATACAGCTAATAAATCGGACAATATTATTTAATATTAAGCAGTTATTTAAAATTTACTAAGATAAATATAGACTCTTATAAAAGACTAAGCTTCTATTGATATCAATTACATTTATATTTTTATTTAAACATACTCTATAAATTAACCGACATTCCGGATTCTGCACTCAAAAAAATACTTTCTATGACTTTCATATTCGCAATACCATCTTTAATGGCTAACGGTGGATCCTGATTATTTAAGATAGCATTTGAAAATAGATCTCCTTGTATAGTGTACTTATCACAAGTATCAAATTTAATTTCTTTTCTGTTTGAATCTTTCTGTAGGATAATTTTTGCATGTTCATCCGGTTCAGGCGTAAAAGGTTTAATAATTTCGATCATACCTTTCGTACCATAAACTCGTGCATACTGTTGATATTGGAGTTGGGTTGAACACATAAATGTGCAGAATCCGTCTTCAAACTCTAACATACCTGCGGTTAGTCGATCAATTTTTAAGTGGGGATCAAATTCAATTAAGCCATTTACCCGTTTGGGCTCAGTACCAAAAATAAAACGTGCAAGAGATATGCAGTAACAGCCAATATCCAATAATCCCCCACCACCTATTTCAGGCTGATTACGGATATCATGAGGATCAATATTAAAATAGGTAAAAGTTGAATAAGTACTTTTCACATCACCTATGATACCATCATCAATTAAACGTTTAACTTCCAGCATTTGCGGATGATGACGATACATAAATCCTTCCATAATTTTTACATCAGGATATTTTTTTGAAATTTGAAGAAGTTGTTGAGCTTGTTTATAGTTTACACCAATCGGTTTTTCAAGGAGAACATGTTTTCCGGCTTGCATACATTTTTCCGCCCATTCCACATGCAGATGATTGGGCAAAGGTATATAGATTGCTTCAACATCCTGATCCTTGATTAATTCTTCATAACTTCCATAAGCTTTAGGAATTGTTAATTTATTTGCAGCATTTTGTGCCTTTTCCAGATTTCGTGAAGCGATCGCAGTGATTTCTGAATAAATTCCCTTCTGCATAGCAGGGATAACTTTATCTGTTCCTATTTTTGCAGTACTTAGAACACCCCAGGATACTTTTTTCATATATAAACCTTTAAATATTACTAATAATTATTGTTACTTTATGTCTAGTAATGTAATAATTCTAGCAAAACTAATACAATAGCATTTACTTTATTTTAATAAAATTTAAAAACATACCATTTTTTTAAAGAAGGTCTTTCCTTAATAGCTCTATATACAAGACTATAAATATTCAGAAATGGAATGAGAAATATAATCTTTATCAATCTGAATATAAAGCCTTGAAAAATGTTTTGTATACCGTTCAGATAATGGATAAAATAGAATTGTTGTAATAAAAAGCACGATATCAATTTCTGTTATTCCAATACCAAACAAATTATCTAAATTTAAAATTCAGAAGATTGAATTTCGATTAATTCTTTTGGGAAATATAAACTCTAAAATGTACTTCACGATTTTCAGTAACACTCCTAAATGCACAAAAATCTTTAAAACCAAGAATAGAAAAATTAACAGTCTTCGTTAATTCTCCAATATAAAAAACCGAATGTTTATAGGTTTTAAAATTATGTTCTGTGTTAATTTTTAGCCATTCTCCACTAATTTCAGTGGATGTATATTCAGTTGAGTTCTCTGATAAAAAAACATCTATAGTAAAGGCGAAAATTCCATTCTTTTTCAATAGTCTTTTTATCTCATGGAAATGTGCTTCGATACATCCTGTCAAATGAAATACTCCATTTGCAATAATACAATCAAATTTTTGACCGGGATATGGCAAAGGTAAGTCATTCAGATCGTAGATTTGTAATTTATCTGCAATATTTTTTGATCTGCAAATATCAAGCATATGTTCAGAGTTGTCCAAGCCATAAATTGTCAATCCAGCATTTTTAAATGGTTCAGCGCTTAATCCTGTACCAATGCCAATATCCAGGAGTATTTGATCTTTGTTAAGATATTCCCTGCAAAGATCAAATAAAATATCCGGACTTGTCCAATGATTTTCTTTTGAATAAGAATCATAACTATGTGCAAAATCTCGGGAAATATTTTTATTCATAGACTTTATTTAATTGGAATTACTGTTTTCAATATAAAAGAGTGTAGTAAGGTAAATAAAAATATTTTTGCAGTCAAAGCAGTTTTAAAAATTGAATTTCATTAAAAACTGTGTCCAGTGCTGCGACAATTTTTCTTATTCGAACTAAGTCAAAAATAATATCAACAGATCGTATGCTTAGGTATTAATGTTTCTAGATTCAAAACATCAGGTTATGAGAAGTGTAAAAAACAATACTTTAATTGTTTAATATGTTTTATTCTTTTATTTTTTAGAAAAAATTATTGGGTAACTTTATTGCAGAAAAATTCGTTTAAAACATAAATATAAAAGGTTTTCAACTATGTCCAACAAAAAAATGGATGAATATATTAATAAGTTATATGTCCCTACGGATGGATCATTTGATTTAGAAACAGTTGATGCTGGTAATACTCTCGCCCATGATTATTTATGGCGCATCCATAAAGAAATACCACCAAAAGGTATGATTCATGTTTTTAATCGCAGCCACTACGAAGATGTATTAGTCGCTCGTGTCCATAAACTTGCCCCAAAGAATGTAATTGAAAAACGCTATGATCAAATTAATTCGTTTGAAAAATACTTAACTGAAAATGGAATTACAATAATCAAGTTTTTCCTGCATATAAGTAAGGATGAGCAAAAACGCCGATTTCAATCACGACTGGATCGACTCAAAAAACACTGGAAATTTAGTAAAGCTGATCTGACTGAAAGAGCTTTATGGGATGAATACATGGAAGCTTTTAATATAGTCTTAAAACGCTGCAGTACAAAATATGCGCCGTGGTATGTGATTCCAGCTAATTTTAAATGGGCTCGTGATGTTTTTATCGCTGACATTGTTCTGAAAACATTAAAAAGGTTGAATTTAAAATATCCTGAAGCTGAAAAAGGATTAGAAAATATTGTAATTCCTGATTAACAAACACACGGAAGGTAAATTTATTTACTATTATTTAATATACATTTTATCAAATGAATTAAATGGTTTTATCTTTATTTATGATTAAATATAAAATACTTCATTCAGTAGCATCATATTATTTTAAAAGTACTACTTTTTTTGTCGTTATTTGATATTTGGTCATCATTTTTACCAGATATATTCCTGAAGCATTGGATCCGGCATGCCATTCAATGCTATGTCTCCCCTTGATTTTATTTTTTTCCATTAGAGATTTAATTTTTTGACCGTATACGTTATAAATTTCAATTTTTACTTTCATATTTGCAGGAATTTCATAAACAATATGTGTTACCGGATTAAAAGGATTTGGATAATTGTTCAGTGCAAAATCAAATTCCTTCGGATGTAAAGTTTCAACTGTGCTTGTTGTTCCTTCACCGGTTAGAATAACTGCAGTAATTGAGAGTGAGGGAAGATTTATACTAAATGAATCACTGATGACGCTTATTGTACCTTCTTCAAGCGCATTATTTGTATGAGATACAAAAGTTTCACTACCTGATAAATCATTGAGCATGAGAGTTTTATATGTGCCATTATCCATTGAAAAATTACTAAGTTTAACATTGATATCTTTTGCTGAACTGGTTGATCGATTTACTAAAATAACTGTTAATGAATCCTTCATGGAATTGATTGATGAATAAGCCGATACGGTTTCTTCATCATCAGAGACAGACATCACGCGTGTATCTTTAGCATATCGGCTAAATAGATGTAGAACTTCCCACATTTCATTTTCCCATTCCCATGGTGTAAAAAATTCGATACCATTATCCGCAAAAACACCAAGATTGGAAGCGTACCAAACGGCAACAACATCAGGATCACTTGTATTTAAACCAGTTTCAGATACGCTAAAAGTGACTCCATGATCTGAACCAATATATTCCTCCAGCCAAGCACTGCAACGGCCAAATAAATACTCATTCGTAATATTGTTGTTCCATCCACCGGGATCGGTTACCTTTACTCCGTTGGCGTCCGGATAATCATATTCTTCATCAAACCAGATTCGATGCAGTTGCACAATATCTTCTGAATTAGATAAGGATGGATAATAATGCACATCCAGTACATCCAATAGACGAATACCGCTTTCCATTTGCTCTTCACCAATACGCAGGATAAAGTATTCAAGCCAGGGATACGAGCTTCCATTATAATTGACTTTACCATTACTCCAATTGTACCAAAACCATTCATTGCACGAGACTGGTCCCACAATTTTAATTTCGGGATATTTGGCCCTGGCTGCTTTAGCTACTGCAAAAAAACGCTGCATATATTCTTCTGCAGAAATTGATGCAGGCATTACATCATCATGTGTGCTGTTCCAGATGGCTGGTTCATTGTCCATATTCCAGTATTGATATCTTTCTATATCAAGACCAAGTCCACCACTTCCAAACCATTGATCCAGAATACCTACAGTTGAATCCGGTGGCCATTCCGTCAAATATAATTCAGGATCACCCTCGCCTTCTTCGGGCCCACCACCGCCAGCCCAGTTATTACTGACACCTTCCCACCATTGTGAATTATTGTATGCCCAGTCATTAAAATTATTTTGATTATTCTCTGCAGCATATCCGATTAGCTGAAATGCCCACATTCCACGAGTTCCTGTCATATTAGTCTGCAGACTTTGTGCTTCATAATCCCAATCATGTGCATAAACATTATTATACCAATCCGGATGACTGGATAATTTTCTTCGCCAGTTATATTTTGTGGCATTATTTCCGCCGTTTTCGCGAAACATTTTCAAACCTGCCTGTCGGAACATTTCCCATCTGCTAGCAGATAATGGATTGGATGGATTATCAGACAATGAATTATTTTTCCCGTAGATATATGGCGAAATAGGTTTTCTGCCTGCAGATGCATCAATCGTTATTTCAACACCATAAACGCAGATAGCAGTTAGAAATATTAAGAATAATTTTTTCATAAAAACCACTTCCCTTATTTCATAAAAGTATATTTGTAGGATAATATATTTTTAATGATATATAAAGGCAAAAATTAAACCAATGTTGCTAACGCTGAGAACATTGATTAAAAAATAACGCCGAATTATAATTATTAAACTTTTTGTTAATTTTTTACACATCGCCATAAATAAATGCATATAATAAAAAAAGCCTGTCCAGAATTGAACAGGCTTAATTTAAATGTAAATGTTTTAATTCCGTCTTATTTAACGAATTCTTCAATTTTTTTAGCAATGTCCGGTCCGTTAAATCCAAATTTTTCTTCAAGAGTCTTATACGGAGCCGAGGCACCAAATCGATCTAAACCAATTACTAATAATGGAAGACCAAAGTATTGTTTCCAGCCAAATGAGATCCCTGTTTCTACAGCTATTACATGTTTCACACTATTGGGTATTAGTTCTCGTTGATAAGATTCCGGTTGAGATTCAAATAACTCCTTACATGGCACTGAAATAACTCGAACAGAATGATTCTTCTCCTCCAAAACCTTCTGCGCTTCCAGAGCAAATGCAACCTCTGAACCACTGGCCATGATTACAATTTCAGGATTACCACTTTTTTCTTTTCCAATAACATAGGCACCTTTTTTAATACCATCAATATCAGAATTTGGACCATGTTCCAATGCTGGTACTTTCTGACGAGTGAGCAATAATGTGGAAGGACCATTCTTTTTACGAAGTGCCATAGCCCAGCAAACAGCTGTTTCCACCCCGTCTGCGGGACGCAACACCTGTAATCCCGGAATAGTGCGCAAAGAAGCCAATTGTTCAACGGGTTGATGGGTCGGGCCATCTTCACCAACGAAAATGCTGTCATGTGTAAATACATTGATATTTTGTGCACCCATAATCGATGCCAGACGAATGGATGGACGCATATAATCAGCAAAAACTAAAAAGGTTGCTCCAAAAGGAATAAATCCATCATACAAAGCGATACCATTATTTATAGAACCCATGGCATGTTCACGAATACCAAAGTGAAAATTTCTTCCTTCAAAATTATCTGCTGAAATGGCTGGGGATTCCTTAATCCATGTTTTTGTTGAAGGATCAAGATCCGCACTGCCACCAACAAAAGCCGGACACACTTCAGCAATTTTTTGAATTACACTGCCAGAAAGCGATCGTGTAGCGTTAGTTTTTTCCGGCAAAGCACTAATTAATTGTTTTTCCAGATCATCCGGCATGACTTTATCAATAGCCTTTTGACGAAGGGCTGCTAATTCAGGATTCTTTGTTTTCCAGTCTATAAATTGACTTGACCATTCCTCGTAATCCTGTGTAACTTTTCTCATTTTATTTTTGAAAATTTCATAGACTTCTTCTGGAACATGAAATTTCTTATCAGCTGGAAAACCGAGGGCAGCGCGTGTTTTTTCCAGTTCTTCTTCCCCCAATGGTGAACCATGGATGCCAGAAGTATCATGTTGATTTGGACTGCCATGGCCAATATGTGTGCGGGCAATAATTAATGTTGGTTTCTCAGCTTCTTTCATGCCTGCTTCCAATGCCTTGGCAATTTGTTCATGATCGTGACCATCAATCTTAATAGTATGCCATCCATAAGCATGAAAACGATCCTGTACATTTTCTGTGAAAGCAATCTCGGTATTACCCTCAATAGTAATATGGTTGTCATCATAAAAATAGATAATATTACCCAGTTTTAAATGCCCGGCAATCGATGCAGCCTCCGAGGACACACCTTCCATGAGATCACCGTCACTTACGATACCATAGATTTTATGCGTACCAAATAAATTCTGTCCTTCTTTATTATAACGGGCAGCAGTCATTTTTGCCGCAATAGCCATTCCTACACCATTTGTGAAACCCTGTCCCAGGGGACCGGTTGTTGTTTCAACACCGGGTAAACAGCCGACTTCCGGATGACCGGGCGTATGGCTCCCCCATTGACGAAAAGACTGAAGATCTTCAATATTGACATCAAATTGGGCTAGATGTAATAAAGAATACAGTAACATAGAACCATGACCTGCGGACAGGATAAACCGATCTCGATTTGGCCAGTCCGGCGCTTTAGGATTATATTTTAAATACTGGCTCCATAATACAAAAGCACAATCAGCCATTCCCATCGGCATGCCCGGATGGCCGGAATTCGCTTTTTGTACGCCATCTGCGGCAAGTAAACGAATTGTATCTGCAGCTAATTTTCCAAGTTCAGGTGATATTCGATCTGTTTGCATAACATTTCCTTAAAATATTTTTGAACCGATTCAATTTTCAAATTTGAGTGCTAAATGTAGCTTTTAGATGCTTAAGATGCAATTAAAGAAAGCAATTTTATATATATTAAATTTTCATTTTAATCAATATTATTGATATATAGAAAAGTCTACCATAAGTCTAAACAATCAAAAAATCAGGCAAATTCAATTTAAGCCAAATATCGCAGCATTAATAATCATTCTTTCTACACCTTAGGTGTATTCAATTATTAATTTTGTGGAATAACTATCTTAAAATTACAATACTTTCCTTCCTGAGAATCCACTTCAATTCTACCGCCTAACTCCTCGATCTTCTGCTTGATAATACACATTCCCATACCACGGCCAGAATCCATATTTGCTTCATCCGTCGTGGATAAACCGCTGGTAAATATAAGTTCAGCAAGTTCATTTTGAGACATTGAGCTTAACTCATGTTCAGTATATTTTTTATCTTCTAAAGCTCTTGTTTTAATTTTATCATATTGTAGACCGATACCATTATCTTCAAAAGTAATTATAATATCCTTATCAATTATATCACTCATCAAACTTATA
>JARRPN010000094.1:0-8859 GCA_037382875.1 Calditrichaceae bacterium
ATCCGGTATGCACAATTTGCCTCAAAAGAAAACATTACAATAGCCATGAAGATGTTTAAAAGTTAGCATCTAAAAGAATAATTTTTTATAATGAAGCTAAAATCAATAGACGCATAAAGATGAAAACTATAGCCCTTTATAGTATAAAAGGCGGGGTTGGAAAAACAGCTGCGGCCGTGAATTTAGCTTACCTGACAGCAAATTCAGGTATCACAACTTTATTAATTGATCTTGATCCGCAAAGTGCTGCTACTTTTTACTTTCGGGTACGCCCATCAAAAAAGCATAATGAAAGGAAATTAATAAAAGGCGGTAAAGCTGCTTCAAAAAGAATTAAAGCCAGCGATTTTGATAATCTCGATTTATTACCCGCTGATTTTTCCTATAGAAATCTGGACATTTCTCTTGACCAACATAATAAATCATCCAAACGGTTGAAAGAATTAATCAAGTCATTTAAAGGTGAATATGATTATATCTTTTTTGATTGTCCGCCGAATATTACTCTGGTTTCCGAGAACGTCTTTATAGCTGCGGATATTATTTTATTACCCATTATACCAACAACCTTATCCATGCGTACATATGAAACCTTACTTTCATTTTTTAAGGAAAGTAAGTTTAACACAAGTAAAATACTGCCGTTTTTTTCGATGGTTGAACGACGGAAAAAGATGCATAAAGAAATAGTTGAAGAAACACTATCCGGAAAAACAAAATTTTTGAAAAATGTTATCCCCTATCTTTCTGATGTAGAAAAAATGGGTGTTACTCGAGCTCCGGTGGTGGCTACAAATCCACGTTGCAGAGCTTCTTTGGCTTATATAGAATTATGGAGAGAGATACAAGAAAAATATTTAACCAAATAAATTATGAATTTCAAAACCGGTTAATTGTTCAATGCAGTTATATAATATATTGATATATGTTACTTTTTTGCTATTAGCCTACCATTAAGGAGAAGGATAATGTATAAGATGATATCAATACTGATCCTCATAGTATGGTTAAGTCTGAATAACTGTTACCAAAAAAGTGGTAACCCAAACATGCGTTATGCTGCCAGTGATCCAAAAATTAAATATTTCGGCCGGATTGATTTTAACGATCCTGAAAAACCACGATTAAGCGGACCAGGCTCCTACATCAAATTCAGTTTTGAAGGACCAACATGTGAAGTTTTATTAAACGATGAGAATTTATACAATCAGTACAATTATATTTCCATTGAGTTGGATGACCAATATAAAGAGCGATTTGCTATGGATAGCAGCAAGCAGAAATATCAAATCGCCTCCGGACTCGGTGATGGCGTTCATACAGCTTTGATCTGTAAGGCGACTGAGGCTGGTATTGGTTATGTTGAGTTTTCCGGGATTGTATGTCAGGAACTTGTTAATTTGGAAGAGAAAAAAGATCGTTTGATTGAATATGTAGGTAATTCAATTACTTGTGGTATGGGACTGGATACCACTGATGTTTCCTGCCATACAGGACAATGGTATGATCAACATAATGCTTATCTGTCGTATGGACCGCTCACGGCCCGGGCACTCAATGCAGATTGGATTCTAAGTTCCGTTTCCGGGATCGGGATGACCCGTTTCTGGAACACCGATGACCCAACCATGCCCCAGGTGTATGACAATCTCTATCTAAATAATGATACAGTGAAAGTATGGAATCCGAAAAATTTTCAACCGGATATGGTTTCCATTTGTCTTGGACAAAATGATTTTTCCGATGGCGAAGGGCCGCAACCCAGGGCAGCACTGGACTCCACTCAGTTTGCTCAGGATTATATTGGTTTTTTGAAGAGAATACGCAAACGATATCCCGATGCCCAAATTGCCTGTATTTCCAGTCCAATGATTGATGGGAAAAAGAAAGTACAATTATTTTCATACCTTTCTGCCATAGCAAAATATATGCGGGAAAAAGAAAACGAAACTCAAATTCATGTCTTTGAATTTGCAAAAACTTACAATAAAGGTTGCGACTGGCATCCCAGCCGGGAAGAGCATGTTGCTATTGCTCAAGAGTTACGGTCGTTTTATAAGAAGATCATGGGTCTGTAGAAGAAATTTCAAATTCCAAACTACAATTAACAAATAAATTCTAAGTTCCAAATACCAAATTCCAAACACCATTAGGTTAAAATTATAATAGACTCAACGTTTAGCTATTTAAATTGGATGTTTGATTTTTAGAGATTTGTTTTGAGCTTAAATCAGTTTTTCCATTTCATCCAGAAACTGATCCATCCATTTAATTGTTAGTAAGAGCGGTTCATCACTGTTCATATCAATACCGGCATTTTTTAATGTATCAATAGCATATTTGCTGCGGCCGCTTCTTAGAAAATTGATAAATCGTTCTCTTGCCGGATCACCTTCATTAAAAATCTTTGCCACCAGAGCCGCTGATGCTACAAAACTGGTTGCATACTGAAAAACATAGTAATTATAGTAAAAATGAGGAACCCGACTCCATAAAGCTTTAGTCTCCCGATCCATTACAAAAGCAGAACCATGATAAAATTGATATATATCAGCAAATAGTTTATCCAGTTTATCGGCAGTCAGGGCTTCGCCGGATTCAATCATTTCATGGGTTATTAATTCAAATTCTGCAAATATAATCTGCCGGTACAAGGTCTGGCTGAAACGATCCAGATATGCATTCAAATAGGATAATTTGTCTTCTTTTGTATCCGCATTATCAATCAAATATTTCTGCATGAGGCCTTCATTGGTGGTAGAGGCAACCTCGGCCAAAAAGATTGGATAATCACCGTATACATATGGCTGTGCATTAATCGTGTAATAAGTATGCAGAGCATGACCCATTTCATGTGCCAGGGTAAATACATCAGACATACTCCCGTTAAAATTCATCATTACGTAAGGATGCACACCATACGTTCCGGATGAATAAGCACCGGTACGTTTACTCTTATTTTCATATACATCGATCCAGTGTTTTTTAAATCCTTTTTCGAGCGCTTCCTGATAATCGGTTCCTAATGGTTGAATACTTTTATAGCATAATTTTTTTGCCTCATCCCAGCTAAACTTTTTTTCTTTACGGGAAAATAACGGGGCGCGTAAATCGTAATCGTGTACACCATCATCCAGGTTGAGAATCTCTTTTCTCATTTTATTGTAGCGCTGCAATGGCTCAAGATGCTCTTTGGCATTTTTAATCAGATTCCGATACATACTAACCGGAATGGCATTACTGTCCAGTGCGGCTTCAACCGTACTCTCATAATGGCGTGCACGGGCGTTAAAAATATGACTTTTGATTATCGTCGAAAAATTGGTTGCTAAATAATTACGATGTTCAATGAATGGTTTGTATAAACTGAAATAGGAATCTTTTCGTAAAGTACGATTGGGTGATTGCTGGTAGCGCCCATAGAGTCCTTCGCTCATTTTAACAAAATTACCATTTTCATCTTTGATGTCCGGAAACACAATATCGGCACTTTCCCAAACTGCAAATATTTCTGCCGGTGCTGACATAACTTCACCACTGAGAGCAATCAGTTTTTCTTCGGGTGCTGATAGAGTATGTTTTTTAGTTCTCAGAATATTATCGATATAATGTTGATATAAGGTCAGTTCGATATTTTCTTTGAGATAACATCTTAAATCATTCTCATCGATGGATAATAATTCCGGTTCAAAAAATGCAATAGTCTGCTGGAATTCTACAAATAAAGCACGACAGCGATCATACATCTCCTGGTAAAGCGGTACACTTTTATCTTCATCATTTTTTAGATGAGCGTATAAATATAGTTTACCAAGTGATTCTTCAACCGCATGCATATTTTTAATAAAAGTTAGAAGACAATCGGATGACTGATTAAGAGTGCCCGAATGATTGGACAATGTTGGGATTTCCAGTTTAACACGTTTAAACTCAGATTCCCAGACTTCGTCGGTTTCAAACACATCACTGACACGCCATTTAAACTCAGTTGCAATATCATTACGATTTTTCAATTCAGCAGTCATACAAAAAAATACTCCTTTTTTGATTGGAATAAACTTTCAATGCTTATCCATCCAATCAAATTCCTTTTGATCGCTTAAATAAAATACCTTAAAATAGTATAGATCAAATTTAATAACATTGAATATAAAAATAAATTTTAAATTCCGTGTCTAATAAATCACAAATAACAAACCAGATAAAAAAGCTGGCTCTATCTTTTGGTTTTCATAAAGTTGGAGTGGCTGCAGCTAAACCATTAAATAAATCAGATTATCTCGAAGATTGGTTAAAACTGAAAAGGCACGGCACAATGAGCTGGATGGCAAACAATCTTGAGAAACGAATGGATGTGACTAAACTGTACCCGGATGCTCAATCTGTCATTTCGGTAGCTCATAACTATTATACTAAACATCAACATTCCAATGATCCGGCAAAGGGTAAAATCAGTCGTTATGCCTGGGGGAATGATTATCATAAAATAATTAAAAAGAAATTAAAAAATCTGCTCAAAGAGATTCAAAATATAGACAGCTCAATTGAAGGCCGAATTTTTGTAGATACGGCGCCCATTCAGGATAAACTGTGGGCACAGGCAGGGGGTATTGGCTGGCAGGGAAAGAATACTAATATTTTAACACGGGAAATGGGCTCATGGATTTTCCTTGGAGAAATAGTTATAAATAAAGAACTGGAATATGACCCACCTGCCATAGATTATTGCGGCAGTTGTTCTGCCTGTATTGATGCCTGTCCAACCAATGCTCTGGAACCTTACAAACTGAATGCGACAAAATGCTTGTCCTATTTAACGATTGAATACTGGGATAAACCAATTCCGAAAAAATTCGAATCAAAGATGAATAACTGGGTATTCGGTTGTGATATCTGTCAGGATGTGTGCCCCTGGAATAATTTTGCTCTTGAAACGGATGAAATTAGATATCAGCCAGATAAAGATAATATTGCACCGGATTTACATGAATTAAACCAACTTAACGAAAATCAGTTTAAGATGCGCTTTGGCAAGAGCCCGGTTTTTAGAGCCAAGTATCAAAATTTTATGCGGAATGTTCGAACTATTCTTAAAAATATCACATAATAAATAATGCTGCAGGAATCAAATTACCCCTTTTATAGTTATAGCTCGCAAATGGTGTTTTTCTATTCAAGATAATTTAAAAATCGGGAGAAGAATCTCATTCTATAATGTGATTAATAGATTCTTCGGTCGTTAACTTACTCAGAATGACGGTTAAAAAGTGTATAAATAGAGGTATAATTTGAAATCAATTGCACCACAATTTATCAAAAACTGGAAAGCAACTCTTAAAGAAAAGGGTTTGAAAGGATTTATCAAACAATACGGTTGGAAAGTTTTTGCTGGCATCTTTGCTTATTATCTAATACGTGATACACTTCTCTATATTGTCATTCCCTTTTTAATTATCAATAATATCATAAGCTGTCAATAAGAATATATCTTGACAGATATTTTTTTGAAGTCGTCATTCCTGCTTAGGCGGAAATCCAGCAGAATTAAAAGACTGATTCCCGATAGAAGCGTTCGGGAATGACAAACAAATTTTACTATCGTAATAAAATCATCTTTTTAACCTGGCTCTGGTTTCCAGATACAAGTCTGTAATAATATGTACCGGAAGAAGCCATTGAGCCTGAACTGGTTCTACCATCCCAATAAACCTGGTGCATCTTTCCATCCGAATATTCTTTATTATTAATGATTGTGTTTACTTTTTGACCAAGATTATTGAATATTTCAAGTTGTACTGGACCAGTTTGTTTTAGAGTAAACCGAATGGTTGTTCCCGGATTGAAAGGATTTGGATAGTTCCCAATAAGTTTAAACTCAGTTGCTAAATCGGGATTTTCATTAAGAAATGTTGATTCATCGGAGACTATATTTACATTATCAATAGCCCAGCCCCAGCCATTTGCAGCTTCATCGGCATGTAATCGGAAACGTAAATAAATTTTTGTTCCTGCTGAATAAAAATCTGACAGGTTTATTTCCTGATTCACAAACATACTTGAATTGCCTGCTACAAAGCCATCATAAGCTGTTTGCCATGTTCCATTGGAACGGCAATCGTATGGAGTAATAAGAATTTTCCAATCAGCACCATTATCGCTACCCTCAACGGTCACATAGTCCCACATCTGCGGATCGGGATAGTACTTACCAGGCTCTCCCGGCTCTACAATTGCTACATTGTCATAAGAGAGTCTGGAATCATTAAATATTCTGATAGGTGTTTCAATAACCGATATATAATCACGTTGATCATCATAATTATGATTGGTATGAAGAGCAGCTGAAGTAAATCCCGATTCCTGTGATATTTCAAAATCACCAGCAACCAAAATCGGCCCTGAATCAAAATCCTCATTCAGTGTATTTATTATCTGGTAATAATTGATAAATTTTATGTCTGATTGATATAGTCCCCCATCCTTTACACCCATTATACGTATATTTATATTCTCCGGTGCTGTGACAGGTACATAAACGAAAGTGTCTTCATAGACTGGAAATTGGGACTGGAAATTGGGTCAGGGTTTGAACTGAAACACCATTCAATTGGATGTAGAGCGAATCGTAATTACCACGCGCCATAAAATCCAGTTTTAATTGATTGTTATTTGGATTGGGATAATTTAATTCCGCTAAAATTGGAACATCCAATGGAACGACGATTTCAGGCAACTGATCATTATGTAAACTCCAGATACCGCGGCCATGTGTTACAGCAACAATTTCCTGATTTACAATTTTTAAACGGCGCACCGATACGGCCGGTAATCCATTATCAGAATAAGACCAACTTTGACCATTGTCTGTTGAAATAAATATACCAATATCGGTGCCTATCCAGATTTCATTGGTATTATGAGGCATTATCAATGCGCAATGTACAGGCACATCGGGTAAATTGTTGGTAATATCTTCCCAGGTAGAACCTAAATTTTCTGTACGAAAAATTTTTCCAAAACCATAGATACCAAATGTAATCAATGCGGTCGCTGAGTCAGAAGGATGAGTTTCCAGACCAGTCAATCTTGCGTTCGGTGTATTGGCTGGCTTTGCTATAGTTGTGAACGAATGACCGGAATTGGTTGAATAATTAATATATTCTGAAGTTGAGGCTACCCAGACTATATTTGAATCTGCTTTGGATACACGGATTTTTATTATTTTATTGCTACCAAGTTGCACATGAATAGCATTCCAGTTTTCTCCTGCATTTTCAGATAAATATATGGAGTCGGTCTTTGAGGCTGAAAACAGTTTTTGCGAATTATGAGGATCCATTTCGAAAGGAGTATGGAAAAAATCACTTTCTGGTAATTCAGTACCATTAATTTGACTAAAAGTCAAACCGCCGTTGACGGATTTATAAACATATGATTGATAAAGTGTACCATAAATCACATTGGGATTTCCTTTGTCCCAGGCACAGTCGAATCCATCACCGCCGATGACTTCATTCCAGCTAGTAGAATGCACTGTATTTGATGGTGAAAGATTAGTACCGTTGTCCTGTGATCCTGCAACAAACTGATTACGAAACGGATGTCGGTCACCATCATAGTACTGAGTTACATTATAATTGTTATTTTTATTCTCCCAGTTAACACCTTTATCCGGTGAAAAGTGTATACCGCCATCATTCGCTGCTATTATTGAATAATTATCGCCGTTACCTTTTATGGTTACTAAAAAATGCTGATCCGCATGAACATAAGGTAAACCCTCTCCACCATACCAGTTAGAAAGAGCAGTGGCAACAATAGTATCACTAACAGTATTAATATTTAGTAAATCGATACCTCCAACAATTACAATATCCGGATTGAAAGGATCCACACATAGGGTATTATCATACCATCCCTGATTTCTGAACCAGTTTGGTTCATTACCGAGGTAATGCCAATCTTCCCCGGCATTGCTTGATTTATAAAAGCCGCTTAATCCTCCTCCACTGTTAGCGGCAGCAGCATAAAGATAATTGGTATCCGCAGCAGAAATCGCAATTTCTATACGTGCAAAGTCTTCTATTTCATCACTCACCCGTTTCCAGGTTGTACCCATATTCGATGATTTATAAATACCCTTGCTATTGATGGTTAGATATTGAGAATCAAAATTTTCCGGATTAGCAATTATCTGCTGAACGCGTCCACTGTCTGTAAATATTGTTTCCCAACTATCGCCACCATTCGTTGATCGAAACAAGCCATTGTTTGTTGCTGCAAGTAAAATATTAGCATTCGTTGGATTTACAATGATCCTATTGATATACCGAAAATTAACATTATCTGATGTTGAAGCGAGTTGTGTCCAAATATCGCCTCCATTGGTAGTTTTAAAAATACCATCGCCAATAACGGCATCATAATTATAAAATCCTTCACCGGTACCTGCATATAAAATATCTGGTTGCGTTTTACAAATATCAATGGTCGTTGCAGATAAAACAGGCATGTCATCAGTCTGGCAAGTCCAGCTTTCTCCGGCATCATTAGTTTTCCATACGCCTCCACCCACTGCGCCTACCCACCAAATATTGGAATTATCAGGATGAACAACAATAGCTCTGGAACGTCCTCCAATATTGCCAGGACCTCGTTCAACCCAAACCATGTTATCGGCTGATGATTTGAAAAGAGAAATCTGTTTTGCTTCATTTAGTGCTTTCATCCGCCAGTTGCCGCTATAAGAAAATGGTTTGCCGATTTCAGAACGAAGATCAGCCTCGTACTGCATAGCCTGATCGGGCCGATCCGGACGCTTACCTTCCTCACCGCTTTTCTTCTCGGCCAGATTATAAG
>JARRPN010000095.1:0-18917 GCA_037382875.1 Calditrichaceae bacterium
TGACAAATTCATGTAAAGGAAAAAATTTATTTTTATAAAATATTGATATTAATATCAAACTTGAATACAATTTTAATTGTCATAAACTGGAATTATATGTTGTTTATTTTAATATTGTTTACTTGATTGAAATCGGTTATTTAGCGCAAGAATTACCTCAAAATAAAACAGTCATGCATAGACCACTTAAGGGTGGACTTGTACTTAGTTTTTAAATTCAAGTTTTTTTAATATATTTGTTTTTGATATCAATGAAGACTTCTTGGGGATGTTATGAAACGAATCATGACCTTAGGTTTTTTATTTACCGTCATCTTTTTATATGCAGGTCACTCCGAGTACATAGATGCTTTTCCAAAGGCTGAAGCAGGAATGGAAAGGTATGTGCTCAATCTACAGAAGCAGAAAGATGAGTCTGCTCTTAAGGTTGAATTGATCATTGGTAAAATCGTAAAGACGGATAAAAACAATAAGTATTTTTATTATGGTTCCATTAAAGAAGATGTTGTTAAGGGATGGGGATTCACTTATTATAAACTGGACAGCCTTGGCGAAAAGGCAGGGACGATGATGGCTGTGAATCCAAATACACCGCAGGTGAAAAGATTTATCCCCTTAGGCGGTGAACCTTTCCTCATTCGTTATAACAGCAGAGTTCCAATTGTTGTTTATGTTCCTGAAGATGTGATAGTAAAATACAGAATCTGGACAGCTGAATCTGAAATGAAAACAATGAAAAATGGTTAATTAATAGTTCAATAAATATTTTAAATGTTTCGACCCTCAGGTCGTTTTTCTCGCCCTTTTAGTCTTATTATTCTACTTTATTCCAAATTTTTATTTTTGATAACTTCCATAAAAATAAATGGTTAAAAAATTATTTGTCTTCTGGCATAGGCTTTGTAAAAATTATATTGTCTTCAACAATTACATATTTTTTTAGAGGAGGTAATTATGAAATATTTATTTACGTTCCTTATTTTATTTGTTTTATTTTCAATTATTCCAAACACCGTCAATGCTTCCTGGGTACACAAATGTGACTCACTTCCAGCAATTAGTGAATCTGGTTATGCAATGGTTGATACGACTCATGCTCATTCTTTGTATTATCTGGACACGAATGATGATGGTGAAGCCGAATACAAACTAAATTTTGGCCCGTGGTGGTACATGCCTGACAGCAGTGAAGCCATCCGGCCAATAGATGGACAATTCACCGAAATAGAGGGATTCGTCTGTATGTGCTGTGATGATAGCATTCCTGTTATTAAAGTATCAACCATCGATGGACTTTTTTGGAGAGATCCATTTTATCCATCCTGGAACAAAGTGGGTAAGAAACACCAAAGGCATATCTGGTCGTATAGGAATCATCACGGATTTGCCTTTGGCTGGTTAAACGATTCATTGGCCTGGGCAGAGGTGAGCGGAGTTGCTCTGGTTGATACAACATTTAAAAATTATCATTATTATCTGGACGTTGATGATGATACGATTCCGGATTACCAGTTGAACTTCGGACCGCCCTGGTATGATAGCTCTGATGATGTTGATAGACCCGAATCATTTGAGTCTGTTAAGATTGGAGGCTATTTATTCGAGAAAAAAGATCTCAATCTCATATTTGTTATCGAACTCAACGATTTTGTCTGGATTGATACCTCATCATGGCAAGGGCATTTGGGTGGCGCCTGGATTTATCGCAATATGAATCAGCATAGGAAGATTCATGTAATGCATGATTCAACTTGCGGCTTTAAATTTACCGATGGCTGGTTTGTTAATAATCAAGGAGAAAAAAATCCGCCGGACAGCGTATTTTGCCAAATGCTTGAGTTATATCCAGAAAATGTACCTTACGCTAATCAGGAGCGTATCCTGGCTGCCTATGAAATAGGACTATTTAAACCGAATCATCAGAACATGCTGGCCATTGGTGACAGCATTGGAAGTCAAATTGGTTTTACCAACCAGATTCGATATACACTCCGCTATCAGGATAAGAACATTAAAGATTCAAATATACAGGAAAATAAGTTGGCAGTAAAAATATGGAATTATCAAACGAGACAATGGGACATCATTGAATCAGCTCTCTTTGAGTATGATAAAAACATGGTTAATTTTGATCTGAATGCTGTTCCGGGTTTGATTATTATTTCAGAGGAAATTGCCACAACCGTTTCACAATCAAACATCAATCAACCAACTGGGTTTCAATTAATGCAAAATTATCCCAATCCTTTTAACTCAGGGACGAAGATTGAATTCTATCTTTCAGAACCTGGCATGGTTGATTTGTCGATTTATAATATCCTGGGTGAAAAAGTAATCACCATATTAAATAAGGATATGTCACCAGGATTGCATTACGTTAATATTGAGCTGAGTGAGTTGTCTTCCGGCATTTACTACTATATGCTAATTACAACCACCGGTCAGGCTATTCGAAAAATGGTTTTATTAAAATAAGTCTTTTGTACATATTTAATTCTGGTACTTTAAAAATCCCACTTTTAGTGGGATTTTTTTATCTGTTATTAAAACAGACGTTGTACTTCGTATTAAATCTATATGCAAATGTTTAAAATATTTTAATCTATCATATAAAATTAATTTGCATTCAATATTTAATTTTCTTTACAATTAAAATTAATTATTTCATTCCATATAATTTGTATGATTTTATATTCAAAAGAAAACTCTCTTTTTCATATAATATTAATACTTATAGTATTATGTTTTGCTGGTTGTACATTATTACAACTTAGCAAAGAAACAGAACGTCTTGATTATTCTACTATTCTTGTGGGTTATATCACCGTTGATATACCTTATCAAGATGCACCTGTTGTTGTGGCAGCTTATACAAAAAATGATGGCAAAAGAAATGTCATCCATTATGTCAATCTTCATGAAGCCGGACCTTACGAATTGCTGGTTTCGGAAGGTGATTATTATCTTGTCGCTTTTATTGATAAAAATACAAATCTGAAATATGATGAAGGAGAATACGCCGGGCAATATAATGATACTGAAACTGTGTTAGCTGAATCGCGTAAAATTGTACCCGATTTAGATATACTGATTTCTGACTCAAATTCACAAACCATAGACCTTCCGGTTGGCACAAAAATGCCTTCCAAAAAATATAATCAATATACAAGTACAGATCGGTGGCAACATATATTTTCTTGAACCGTATGATTCGGGCAAAATACCAATTCATTTTGTTCATGGTGCAGCTGGTTCTCCTCAAAATTGGAGATACTTTATTAACCATATTAATCAAGAAAAATATCAGGCCTGCTTTTACTACTATCCATCCGGAGCGCCCATTGAGGCTATTTCATACTTATTATACTGGAAACTATTTAATCTTCAAAGAAAATATCATTTTAAAAAAATGCATATTGTTGCCCACAGCATGGGTGGACTGGTTGTTCGATCATGTTTGGTAAACTGGGGAGAACAATTTCCTTTTATTAATGATTTTGTTTCAATTTCGACCCCCTGGGGTGGACAAAATTCAGCAGAACTGGGAGTGGAGTATTCACCGGTTATTATTCCGGCATGGAAAGATCTGGAACCGGATGGTAATTTTATAAAATCCCTATATCAAAAGAAATTACCCGAATCCGTTCAATCGTATTTATTTTTCGGCTATAAAGGTAACCGAAATCCGTTCAGTACAAATAATGATAAGGTCGTATCATTAGCCAGTGAGTTAGATCAGCGTGCTCAGAAAGATGCTGAGATGGTATTTGGATTTAATGAAGATCATATGAGTATTCTTTCCAGTGATCAGGTTATGAGACAGTTCAATACGATTATTGATTATAATGCTGAAAACGCCATGATTCAGCAATTAAGTGGAAAACTGCAAATATATTTTGAGTTTGATTCCCCTGATGATCTTATCAAACCACGTCCAAGATTATTATTACGATCAACTGAATATCTAAATAACGAACATATTATCTATCTCAGAAATAAGGATAGTGGAAAAGTATTAGGTCCTTTTCCAGTGGGCAAGTATAAAGTCAGTTTAATAGCTGATGCATTTTATCCTGAACCTGTATCACTACTAATTGATATTAAACCAGATACTGTTACAACCTTGTCGTTTAAACTCAATCCCCGTGGCAGTCTTCTCGGTCGAATTATCAATGCAAACGAACCACAGATTCAGCCATTTATCAACCGGGAATCCAATCGGAATATCAAAATTAAAAAAATCACCCTGTCTGGTAATAATATTCATCGAATAATATATCCTGATAAACATGATGCTGATCAAAACAAGTTTGATAATTATTTAAGCGGCACTGATTGTCTTATTGACGCCTGTTTTTATTTTTATAAACTGCCGGCAGGGGTTTACACCCTAACAATAAATGCCAAAGGATTTAAAACTTTTACCGCAAAATATGATGTAATACCCGGTCAAACGTATAAAACCAATACAATTGAATTAGTACCCATTTCCGAAAATTGAAAATATTTTATTTTATTCTAGAAAAATTAACTGGAAATAATTTTGTCCATCCGCATGTTGTGTTTTATATTCCCTGAATATTCTGTGTAGATTTATGCGGAATAAAAATCCTCTAAAACGTGAGTTATTTAACAGAAGTTGATCATGTTTAGCACTATTATTTCAAGTAATCATAATTTTTTAAGGAGTGCGGCGGAAGTAAATTTTTAATTTAACTCTGGAGAGATAAACAATGGAAGTTATTGTAGATAATCCGCAGAAAATAAAGGAAACTGATATTATCGTCGGCATACCATCCTATAAGGAAGCGGATAACATTGCCTTCCCAACCGATGTAGCCAGCAGAGGCTTACTAAAATTTTTCCCCAATAAGAAATCGGTGATCATAAATGCAGATAATAACTCACCGGACGGCACTAAAAAAGCATTTATGAATACGCCGACAAAAGTACCCAAGATTTATATATCCACACCCAAAGGTGTAAAAGGCAAAGGCAATAATTTTAAAAATCTTTTTCGCGCTGCCGTTGAATTAAATGCTAAAGCCGTCGTTGTAGTCGATGCTGACCTAAAAAGTATTACTCCTCAATGGATTCGTTACCTGGCTGAACCGCTCATGGGCAGATTTGATTACGTTACTCCGATTTATGTGCGTCATAAATATGACGGTACAATAACCAACCATATTGCCTATCCGCTTTTAAGAACACTGTTTGGTTTACGTGTGCGCCAGCCGATTGGCGGAGATTTCGGTTTCTCAGGCAAACTGGCCCGGGCCTTTTTATCTGAAAAGTTATGGAATGATAAAATATCCAACTTTGGTATTGATATCTGGATGACAACTATTGCTATCGCGAGACATTTTAATATATGCCAGGCATTTCTCGGGACTCCAAAAGTACACAATCCCAAAGATCCAGCAGCAGATTTAAGTAGCATGTTTATTCAGGTAGTTTCTACCATTTTTGATTTAATGATCGAATTCGAATACTTATGGATGGAACTGGAAGAGAGCCGGCCAAGCAGTATTTATGGATTTGGTCTTGGCGTGGATGAAAAACCGCCTGAAATTGATGTGAACACCGATGCACTATTTAATAGTTTTATAAAAGGCACAGAAAAACATAATGACATCTGCGAAGAGATAATTCCCTTACCTGAATGTACCGAGATACAAAAATACACTAACATTGGAAATAAGGATCAGTTCATCGAAATAACGAAAAAGACAGAACAAAATTATTGGAAGCATTGATTCCATTTTATCACTCACGTGTACTTTCATATGTAAATAAAACAAAGGATATGGAAACCCGCGAAGCTGAAGAATATCTGGAAAATATAAACCGGGTATTTGAAGCAGAAAAATATTATCTGATGCAAAGATGGAATGAACAGGCGAACGGCAGAGTTATATTTAAATAGTATACATTGATTTTTAATTATCAATGCTCCCTGCAATAGCGCGCTGAGGGGGATTTTTTATGTATCGTTATCACAAGCCATGCATTTGTCTGTATGTTCCAGTCCAAAATATTCATGAATAAAGGATTTACGACAGGTATTCAGTTTGGCATACATCATCATTTTATACAGTTTTTGCTGTTCATTTTTCAATTTAACATCTAAATATTCTTGATCAGATAGTTCATCCGGTAAATCGGTCACAATTTGCAGATTTTTCTTTTCGATATTACCTTCGGTAACACCCCAACGATCCAGAATACCAAGCACCGTCTCAGTGCGGTAATCACGGCGATTTTTATAGGTCAGTTGTTCCTTAAGATATTCTAATCCTTCACCATTAATCCGCTCCATATCGCCTTTGAGCAATTGGTATGCTCTATAATAAAATTCAGCATTGGGATTATTCCATTTCATAAATTCCATCTGGATATTCAAATCCATCTCGTCGTATAACAAAGTGCAGATTGAATCTTTGCCATCGCGACCGGCACGACCAATTTCCTGATAGTAAGCTTCCAATGAACCGGGGATTTGGGCATGAATGACAAAACGGATGTTTTCCTTATCGATGCCCATGCCGAATGCATTAGTTGCCAGAACCAGCTGGTTATCATTATTCATAAATTGATTTTGCCGGGATTTCCGTTGTGCTGCATCCAGATCACCGTGATAGACCAGATGTTTAATACCCTTCCGCTGCAGCAGGTCACTCATGTTGGATAAATCCTTAATCAAAACAAAATAAATGATACCGCTGCCTTTATGTTGATTTAGTAATTTTAATATAGCCTGTAGTTTTTCATCCTCGCCCCACAGTGATCGTAACTGTAAAAATAGATTCGGCCGGTCAATTCCTTCATGGATTTGATGAACTTCATCTTCTTTTAAACCTAACTGAGAAATAATATCCTTCTGAACCTCCGGGGTGGCTGTAGCCGTCAGTGCAATGGTTACCGGATTATTCAACATTTGTCTTATTTCTATAAGCCGGGTATAATCCGGACGAAAATCATGTCCCCATTCACTAATGCAATGTGCTTCATCCACAGCCAGTAAACTGATTTTTCGTCTGGCAATGATTTCCAGAAATTCCTTTTTTCGAAATCGTTCCGGTGTCACGTAGAGGATTTTATATTTGCCTTCTCCAATAGCTTGATACCTTTTTGCCCGCTCTGATTTTTTCAGTGATGAATTAACAAAGGTGGCATCGATCTGTTTTCTTCTGAGCACATCGACCTGATCTTTCATCAAAGCTATCAGCGGGGAAATAACCATGGTCAAGTCAGACAGCAACAGGGCCGGCAACTGATAGATAATAGACTTGCCTGAACCTGTGGGCATTATGGTCATGACATGTTTGTTTTGCAGGATCGCTTCAATGGCTTCCTTTTGGCGACCCCGGAATTGTTTATAACCAAAATATTCAAAGAGTTTATTTTCAAGTAATTCTTTCAAACCAGCCTTTATAAATTTTGTCATTCTGATCCCGATGTTCCAAATCGGGAGAGGAATCTACCAGACAATAGATACTTTAGTCGCAAGCTTCTTCAGTATGACAATACTATGTACATTTTCCCAAGTTTACTCCTTTTTAATCCCTTATTCAAAAATACTTTATTGCTTTTAATTAATTATTTAAATTGCCTCTCAGATATTTTATAAAGGGAGTGAAGATGAGTTTCTCGTTATCTGAACAGGAAAAACAATTTCTGCTGAAATTAGCCCGTGATACGATTATTACTTTTCTAACCAGCGGAAAGAAGAAGAAAGAAAAATACTTCTCAGAAAATTTAAAAACACCAACCGGTGTATTTGTTACCCTGCATGAAGCTGGCGACTTACGAGGTTGTATCGGCTATGTTGAGGGTGTTAAACCGTTACAGGATGCAGTAATCGATAATGCTATTTCAGCTGCTTTCAGTGATCCACGCTTTATGCCGGTAGGGACCGATGAAGTAGAAAAACTGGATATTGAAATTTCCGTTTTAACGCCGCTGGAATTGGTTGAAAATACAGATGAAATCGAAATTGGTAAAGATGGCTTGCTGATGAAACAAGGATATAACCAGGGTTTGCTGTTACCACAGGTAGCAACCGAACAACGATGGGATAGAAAAACATTTCTTCAGCATACCTGCATGAAAGCCGGATTGCCAACCGATGCCTGGCAGGATAATGAAACCGAGATCTATAAATTTTCCGCGATTATCTTTGATGAAAAGGAAAAATCAGATTGACACCGACTGAGAATAAAGAACGGCTCCAGAAAGCCCGTCGCGTAACCTGGATCGGTATGATATGGAATGTATTCCTGACTATTCTGAAATTTGTGGTTGGATTCATCGCCCGAAGCAGCGCACTGATTGCAGATGCTGTTCATTCTCTTTCGGATTTTGCCAGTGATATCAGCGTATTAATCGGGCTTAAAGTTGCCTCAAAGCCCGTAGATCATGACCATAATTACGGACACGGTAAATTTGAAACACTGGCTGCGATTATTGTTGGCCTTATGCTTTTTGTTGTAGGCATTGGAATTTTATGGGATAGCATCACAATTTTATATGATTATTTTAATGGCGAACCATTAATTCGTCCTGGCGCTATTGCACTCTATGCCATTATTGCTTCTATCCTGGTTAAGGAAGGATTATATCAATACACAATTAAATCAGGAAAGTCTTTGCACAGTCAGGTTCTCATCGCTAATGCCTGGCACCATCGCTCGGATGCTCTCTCATCCATTGCTGTATTATTCGGTGTATCCGGAGCCATATTACTGGGTGATCGCTGGGTTATTTTGGATCCTATCTCAGCCGGACTGGTCAGTATATTAATATTAAAAGTAGCCGCACAAGCAAGTTTTGACTCGTTTAATGAATTGATGGAAGTTTCATTAGGTAAAGAACGCCAGAAAGAAATATTTGCCCTTGTTGCAGAGGTTCCCGGTGTAAGTATACCTCATAATTTAAGAACACGCAAAATTGGTAATACAGTTGCCATTGATATGCATATTAAAGTTGATAAAAATTTAACGATAATTAAAGCACATGATATTGCGACACTGGTTGAAAATAAACTAAAAGAAGCCTTCGGAGCAGATAGTTTTATTTCCATTCATGTTGAACCGCTTTTGGAGTAAATTCCAAATCACAAAAAACAAATTCCAAACAAATATCAAATTACCAGTATCTATAATGTCTGACATTCTAAGATAAAGATATAATGTTTTGATTTGTAAATTGGGATTTGATATTTGTTTGGAATTTGTTTTTTGTGATTTGGAATTTACTCCAAAAGCGGTTCAACATGAATGGAAATAAAACTATCTGCTCCGAAGGCTTCTTTTAGTTTATTGATCCAAAAATAATATAAACATTATCCTTTGAATCGGTTGCTAAAAATACATAGCCAAATATGGCATAGTCATCCATCAGGTGAAACGCAGGAATACGTTTTCCAATTTTAACTTGAACCGATTTTAGCAGAACCGGCTGGTATCGATATATGCGCAGACGATCGATAAAAGGTTTAGCCATCAGGTAACCATCATATCGCAGATGATGTTTAGTACGTTTTACATTCCGGCCAAGAATAAAGTCATCAAAAATATCCAGGACAGGCCAAAAATCGATTTCGCTAAACGAGGTTTTTAAGTATGATTCGTATAAATTCATATTAAATATATCGACCAAAATGTCGGATGGTTTTAGTAATAAAAAGATTATTGAACAGTTTGTATTCATGAATATACAGGATAGTAGAATATTATTAATTCTTTGTAGATTCTTTTATAAATTTATTATAATATTTTATAAATCCAGAACCTGTTAAATAATTATTAAATATTTTTAATTTTATTATTAATTTTAATAAATTCCTTCCATCTTATTCTCTTAATCAATCACAAGGAACATATCATGGAATGGCTGGAAAACGTAAAACTCTGGTTTGAACAATATCCCTGGATCTTTCAGATGCTTATGGCACTGGCAATTATCTTAGTCAGTTATATCGCATATAGGCTGACTAATAAATATGTTGTTATGCTTTTACAGAAGATCGCTAAAAAAAGCAAAACCCAATTTGATGATGCCATTATTGAGAGCCGTTTAATCAACAGATTATCCTATTTTATTCCCTTATTGATGATTATCAATTTGGCTTTTTTATTCCCGGAAGTTGAAGAGTGGATTCAGCGTATCGCATCACTCATTATGATTTTTATATCCATGCGCGCCATTGAAGCATTCCTGTATGCTGTCAATAATTATTATGAAACCCTGCCGCGCTCCAAAGAAAGACCGATAAAAAGTTATATTCAGATCGTTATTATCCTCGTTTATATCTTCAGCATCGTTTTTATGATCGGATTACTCACTGGTCAGTCACCATGGGTTTTGGTCAGTGGTCTTGGCGCTTTAACAGCCGTTATATTATTAATTTTCCGGGATACCATTCTGTCTTTTGTTTCCGGTATGCAGATTACCAGTTATGGCCTGGTACATGTGGGCGACTGGATTGAAATGCCTCAATACGGTGCCGATGGTGATGTCGTAGAAATTGCTCTGCACACTGTAAAAGTACAGAACTGGGATAAAACATATACTATAATTCCCACTCATAAATTAACTTCCGATGCATTTAAAAACTGGCGGGGAATGAAACAGGCCGGTGGCCGACGTATTAAACGGGCTATCTATTTTGACCAGAACAGCGTCAAATTTTGTGATGACACTATGATGCATAAATTTGAAGACATTTTGTTGCTGTCTGATTATATGAAACAGAAAAAAGAAGAATTGGCACTATTCAATGAAGAACATCATTTGGAGGACAATCATCAAATTCATCGGCGTCGGCTGACCAATATTGGTACTTTCAGGATCTACGTTGAAAAATATATTGAAAATCATCCAAAAATCAAACAAAACCTAACCCACATGGTCCGGCAGCTGCAGCCCGGCCCTAATGGATTGCCGATGGAAATTTATTGTTTCACTAATGACACCGCCTGGAAGAATTATGAAGCTATTCAAAGTGATATCTTCGATCATCTCCTGGCTGTGGTACAGGAATTTGATTTACGGATTTTCCAGAATCCCAGCGGCAAGGATTTTAGTAGTATTGTAAAATAGTATTAATACCTGCCATTTCCGCCCGTCTGGCCGCCGGACAGGCGAAAGCGGGAATCTATCTATATTTTATGGATTCCGCATCAAGTGCGGAATGACAAAATGAAACAGGATATTACAAAAGCTTCCTCATACAAACTGCTGTGGCAGGGCAGATACTATCGAACTCATTTGTACCAGCTATTGATGAAGGAACTTTATTACGATCAATAACTTCAAAACCATTCCGGGCAAAAAATTTATCTGCAGTTGTTGTCAGTAAATAAAATTCTTCTATTCCCTTTTCTGACACCATCCATTCAAAATCACATAATACTTGAGCACCTAATCCTTTAGATCTATATCGCGATTCAATAACAAAAGATCTAAGTAAACCATATTTATCATATTGCTCAAATCCAATGATTCCGATGATTTGATTATCCTGCCGGATCGAGTACAATCGCACAGAATCGTTTTCAATATCACTATAAGGCAATCCATTATCTTTCAACAAATCCCGGGCATGAGCTATTTCTGCTTTCTTAAGCTTCTTAATCATAATCTTATTCTTAATCTTACTCATTTCTGCAATACTCAACAATCTTTTCAATATGCAAGGCAACCGGATCAATATAGGCACCGCTTATATGTTCCGTTTTTAAAATCAATGGCAATTCTGTACATCCAAGAATCAGTCCTTCAATCTGGTCATCGTGCAAAATCCTGTTATAAATTTTAAGCAAACCTTGCCGGCTTGCATTTTTAATAATCCCAAATTCAATTTCTGAGAAAAGTTTTTCCTGGATATAATCCTGTTCTTCTTCTTTAGGTACAACTAATTCAATATCTTTTTCCCGAAACACTTTCTGATAGAAATCTGAGGACATGGTAAAGCGTGTTCCCATCAGGCACAATTTTTTAACTCCTAATGTAGCAGCATACTCGCAGGTCGTTTCAACGATACTGATTAAGGGAAGATTGGTTTTAGCAATAATGTCACTGAATACCCGGTGTGGTGTGTTGGAGGCAATCACACCAAAATCACAACCGATCTTTTTCAATTGATCCGATTTTTCCGCCAAAATACTGATGACTTTGTCCCATTCATCATTATTGGCATACCCAACAAAGGCTTTTAGATTAACACTCTCGATGCATATTTCCGGATAACCCGTTGTCTGTTCATAATCCGGTTTAAATGCATCAATAATACCTTTATAATAATCCAAAGTGGATTCGGGACCCAGCCCGCCAATAATACCAATTTTTTTCATACGCTTCCTTCCGGATTAATCATTTAATTCATAAGCCCCGAGATCGGGTTTACCTTTGCGGTCTACTCGATCCATATCAATTTTCGAAGACAAAAGCCCTTTAAACAATTTACCTTTATTAACAATGTTTTTGTGCGTTGAATCTGTATCCAATAAATGAAAATCGAATTTATCAGGATCTGTAAAATACTCATAAATCAAAGAATGATTATGTCTGCCAATAGCAAAATTATTAAAAATTTCTACATGATGACCCCTGCCGATAACATGTGATGATACAATATTATTGGCTGCATAACAATTTTCACTTGATGTGCCGTTTTTATGATCAGTGATATATATCCAGGGAACTGTATCATTACCCGGAATCTCATCAATCACCGTATTGTTTACGATTTTGCTATTGCGCATACCATAAAAAGATATGCCGTGATAATGATCTGTAATCACCAGATTATTCTCCACAATCCAGTCATCATAAAAACCATCAAAACAACCGATACCCTGTAGTTTACCCGCCAGAGGATTATTTCGATCAGGCGTGCCGATAATGAAATTACCCCGAATAACAACATTATATAAAACACCGGTTCCGGATGAATTATCTTCCCCACGTGAATAGCTTTGAATTGCATCATCGTGATTTTCATCCACATCATAACAATTAGTGATGGTATTGTAGGCAAATAACACATGGTTGCTGATTAGCCGACAGCCATCAGCACTGTAATTATTGATGACATTATTCACAGCAAAACTATGATCGGAATGATATTCGATAGCCATACCATGCCGGACATTTTCGATGGTACAATTGACAATTTCCACATGTTTAACACTACGCAGACTGATTCCGGAAGCTGCTTTTTCCACCCACTCAGCTGCACTCCATCCGGAAATATCTTCCGCAGTTTTTACGGTTAAACCATTCATTTTTACATGACTGCCTTCACCCCAGAATAAACTGGAAACAAAATACAGACAGGAACTATTATTTCGATTGATTACTTCAGCCTACCAGTATTCTTCATCGCCCTGATAGCTTTCTTTTAAAATTGTCAGATTTTTCAAATAAATATTTTTAAATGTACCTTCACATCGAAAATGCGATAATATGGGTGTATGACCAGCTTCAGCTTCAATGGTTAGCCAGTCTTTGAAAATAAAATAACTCCGTTTTACATAACCATGATAACCACTTCTCAGCATCAGGCGATCGCCCCCTTTAACCGGTGCACCTTCACTGACAATTTCCAGATCAGAATCCGGATTGTATGCTTCGGTGTGTCTGTAACATTCAATTAAATTACTATCGATCACCTGCTGCAAGGTAAACCAGGGATGTTCTGCACTGCCATCACCATCCGGTGAGCCATTTATTGGATCAATATAAAATGTATTTCCCGTTACAACTGGTTCCATAAATTCATAATCACGGAAATCAGAATCCCCAACCTGCAGTGGGCTGTCATCAAAAATACAACTGGTTAAAAAAACACTGCATATCAGTGTAATATTAATTATAATGAACAATATCTTATTCATAAATTCGATTCTAACTTGTTATAAGTCTATAATTCTTCTGTCATAGCACCTAGATTAATTTTTTCTGCTTTTGTAAATTTTATATCCCTTACATGGGGCATATGTCCCCAAAGGTAATGATTTCCTTTCAGCCACCGGGTTGCCTGCATACGTCTATTTAACCGTTCAATTTCAACATGAGTGGCATCACGTCGATCACCCAAAACACCATAGAGTTTGATGCCGGGATGGGAATCAAATTTTCCTCTATATAATGCCTTCAACCAAAACAAACGTCCACTATTGACTGCCAGAACACAAATGTTTTTATTCTTTTTGGCATGCTCTTCTAATTTGTGAGGATATTTTTCAAAATAATATCCGGTACTATTTTTATTTAAAAATAAAGATCCGATTGGTGTCACAGTTGGATTATTATCTTTATCCACGGAAGCAATGGCAACATGAAAATTGGAGCGAAAACTGGTAATAAAATGTTTTCTTATTTCAGGCCAGTCTTTCTGAATATTCATTATAATATACCTTACAAGAATACTATATAAAAAAACTCCCTCCAATCTCATATTTTAAAAAGAAAAGAGGGAGAACATATTTATTAAACAGAATTTATCTACGTTGTGAAAATTAAACTACATTGTTATCTCTGTTGAATCGGCTTCCTGCAAAACTTCTGTTTCAGGTTCGGGTTTTGGTTTAAGGTCTTCAATTTTGTTTTTAATATCTTCTATAAAAATTGAAGCTGAAAAAGCTGGATTATCTATGATTGCCTCTAATTTTTGCTTCTTCAAGTCTTTATTTTTTTCATTCAGTGCTTTGCTGGCTAATAAACCCACAGCTACATCGATATCCTTGATGGAGACAAGTTTTGATTGTATCCACCCTTTCTTTTCACTTTTATGCCCAACCACTTCAATCCAATCGCCATCGGATCCAACGATGGCAACCATTTCCATGGTATCTAATACAACATCAGTAACGGTTAATAGATCCGGACGCCTATAAATGGGTGCCTCTTTGTAGGCAATAGCTGGTTTAGCGTCAGTGGCAATTGCATGTTCCCAAACCCAGCCCTCAGTTCCATCGGATAATCGTACCTTGTAAAACTTTCTATTATCATCTGTTGAATCAACTTTTTCTTTTCCAAGCCAGATTACTTTCTCTCCTAAAGCCATTTTTGATAACCATTTTGCTTTAAATGATGCATCAGCACGAATGGATGCATCTTCCCAAATGCATACGGCTGGTATTTCTTTCACTTCTTCAACTACAGGAGCTGCTTCCTGCTGAGCCGATTGTTCTTCCTGTGCTTTCTGACAACTACTAAGTACAGCAAAGGACAAAACCAAACATAAAAAAATAATGAGCGCGCCTTTCATAAATCCTCCATAATACTTGTACCAAATACTAGCTATGAATATAATAAAGTTCAATTTGCCAAAATATAAATGAAATGCAACTGATTACCACAGGATGAATAATGATAAGAAATTAAGTGTTACAATTCAATGAAAACTTTTGTATTTGCACATACTGTCGTAGAACTGTTCAATGTAAAAGTTTTGTAAATGAAAAATAAAAACTGAACTTTTAAATAGTGCCCGCATTTAATCGGACAAATCCACTTTATACATTGGGAGGTTATGATGTTCGAACATGATCATCAAAATAACTTTCAAAAAGTATCAAAATTAGATACATTCTTTGTAACGGCAATATTTATCATTCCATTGCTTTTTCTTGTGTGTAATCTAGTGTTCTCTCAATCGAGTAAATCGCAGGATGAAGCTATTTTTTCCGGACTTTCATCGGATACCGAATCCAATTATGAATTCCATTCCAAGCCGAACATAGCCGTTTTGCCTTTTACAGATGCCAATACAGCCGCAAAAGAAACTGGATTTGGACGCACTATATCAGCTATGTTGGTTACAGCGTTAAGAAACAATTCCAATTTTTCCGTGCTTGAACAAAGCGATTTGCTGAATATTATTGAAGATAAGGAACAAGGACTTTTTGGACTAACAAAAAAAGAAAGCCAGAAAATTAAAGATCAGCTTAAAGTAGATGTCATTTTGATTGGTGATGTATCCTTGATCGAAAATACCCTTCATATTGATGCCCGTCTATTTGATGTGAATACACTAAAAGTCGTTTATGCTCTGTCCGGTTCCAGTACTGATCTAAAAACTATCCGAAAAGAAGTAGAGTTTATGGTTCGAAAACTTGAGCAAAATTATCTGCGCCAGTGGATGGGCTCGTTGAGTATCACTTCGGAATTGCCCAATGCGGAAGTTTATTTAAATGGAAAATTTATTGGTGTAACCTCCAGCCGACAACCATTGGTTCTTAATGATTTACTCGAGGGTATTTATCAGCTTAAACTGATTCGCGGCGGCTATTATGATTGGGAAGGTCAAATTAAGGTTATGGCTAAAATGGAACGATCTGTAGAAGTGGAACTTATCGCCAAGCCTGGCTCGATGAATATATATTCGGAACCAAGCGGAGCAAAAATTTATCTTGATAACGCCTTCGTTGGTGAAACGCCCATCTCACTTAAAAAAGTTGCTGAAGGTGAACATGAAATCCGACTTGTAAAACTGAATTATAAAATCTGGACCAGTAAAGTAGTAGTACGCAGCTTTAAACCGACCGATGTCAAAACAACTCTTGAAGTCAGCCCGGGAATATTAACCGTAAATTCTGAACCTGTAGGAGCAGATGTCTATGTAAAAGGCAAATTTATTGCTAAAACACCACATACGTTGGGCAATATTACACCAGGTGAGGTCGTGGTGCGTGTTGAAAAAGAAGGATTCTATGAATGGACCACTTCAGCTTTAATAGAACCGAATGATCATAAAGTTCTCGATATTGTTCTTAAAGAAAAGGTTGGAAACATCAATGTAAATTCAATGCCGGAAGGAGCAAGTGTTTATCTGGTCAATAGAAATGGAGACGAAAAATTGATCGGTCAAACACCGGTTTTAAATTATACCACTTCCATAGGTGATTACAATGTGCGACTGGAAAAAGAGGCTTATTTTAATGAGGTAAAATTCATCACAGTAAAGGTCGGAGAAACATCTGATATCAGTTATCTATTGAAAAAGAAACCTGGTACGATTACGGTAAGAACTTCCCCTGAGAATGCCCGGATCTTTTTGGATGGCGTTTATAAGGGTCGTTCACCAATGCAGTTGAATAATCTAAAAGAAGGGGAATACCTTGTTACAATGACAATGCCGTATGCCAGTAAAACTGTAAAGGTTACCGTCGTATCCAACGAGGACTTTATAATTGAATCATCGATTCATAAACCGGTTAAATATGTCTATGCTATCACTCTTACCGGACTGGTTACACTATTATTTAATTCACTGGCTAAATAAGGAGGCTGTCATGAAAATTACTTTAATTATTTTGATTGTAGCTTTTTTCTGCCTGACTGCATTTAGCCAGGATACCATTGATCGTGAAATTATAACACCCTCCTATTACGGATTTACAGGATTGATTTTTATTCCTACAACGCAAACACTGCCCAGAGGCGATTGGAGTTTAGCATACAAAACAAAACCTGGTCATGGTGACGATTTAACACTGGTACCTTATTCGGTGAATGTTGTGTTTGCTCCCTTCTCTCAAAATTTAGAGATTGCTCTGACTAATACATATATGTATGCCAGCTACAGAGAATTTGGAGGTGTACCTTACAGAAACGAATTGGATAGTGTGAATACCCGGTTCCCGTTCATTCCATCCGTTAAGTATCGCTTTATGCCGCGGAGTAATTCCAATTTCAATGTATCCATGGCGTTGGGTGTTACTTCACCATACGGTGTTTATTATACGGTCGATAAATTCTTTAGCCTGAGGTATCTGGATGCAACTATTCATACCGGTATTGCTACTAAATTGACCACCTACCATGCATGGGCAGGGCTTACATTTGCATTTGGAAGTCGTACTACAAAATATCAACGGGATTATCCGACACAATTCTGTATCGAAGGAGCCTGGGGCGGATCGCTTAAGCAGCTTAATGAAAAGGAAGAATCGTTTATTGCATTTTCTATCCGTCATCCCTGGACCGCTTCATTATTTATAACCGCTTTTTATCGCATTGATCAGCAACCTTCTTTGCGTGATGAAGAAGTTGTTGAAGATAAACCAACCCATAAAATGGGTCTTGGTTTAAGCGTCATATTATAATTAATGAAGAATATATTCAGGAGATAATCATGAAATATTTAAAGATAATTTTAATAGCCCTGCTGATGACCACCTTATATGGACAGGATAATCAACTTGAAGATGATTACATCTATTTTGGACGCAAGGAACCTTTATCGCTGGGAACGACATTTAGTGGATTGGGTACTTCAACATTGTTTGTTAATCCGGCCAACGCGGCCTACATATCCGATAATCGTGTAAGCGTTGGCGGAATCGGTTCAGGTGTTGGATACGGCTATTATATATCATGGCTGGCGCCCAATTTTGGTATTAATAATGCTGAGCAGGAAACCAAAACCGATGTGGACAGCGGCGATACTTACAAAAAGAGAGTTTTACAATTTAATTTTGGTATTGCTTCTACTGATTTCGGTATCGGGAATCAGGATATGTCTTTCGGTATTGGAATCAGTATTAATCATAAGTCCGATTATTTGTATGATGAGTTCGATAAACGGATAGTTGGCGGCAGCGCTAATACCATTGACGTTGGAGTCCTACTAAAGGTAAAAGTAATTGCCGTGGAATTAGCTGTTCTGGATATCAATGAACCGAATATTAAAAATACAGATTTGAACTACAAACGCGGTATAGTAGTCGGCGGTCGGTATGAGAATAGAAGTGGATTGATTGTTTCAGCCCAGGGATTAACCGGTGAGCGTTATGCCAATTCCGATTTTGGATTTAACAATTGCGTGGAACAAAGCTTTTTTGAACAAAGGTTGATTTCACGATTGCAACTGACCTCATTTTATCGTGATTCACTAGCGGTAATGC
>JARRPN010000096.1:0-13457 GCA_037382875.1 Calditrichaceae bacterium
ATGAGAGGTTAAAAGTACTATTTTTATATGTGATACTTACTATATATATTCTAATTTTTATTCAATGATTGATGGAATAATATAATCAGCTATAATGTCCAGAACTGTCAACTCCTGAGAGTTTGCAGTATCCGGATTCACATCCTGATGAGCCGTAGCTACGATAATTAAATTTAGTTTAGGAAATACTATGACATACTGACCGGCATAGCCCAATCCCATAAAGAGATCATGTTCATTTATCTGCCCCAGCCACCATAACCAGGCATAATTGTAGTTTTTTAATGCACCCCATTCAATGGGATGTAGATTGTTTGTGCTGGGTGCTAGCGTAAGTTCTACCCAATCTGCCGGAACAATTTGTATATCATTTAGCCTTCCTTCATTCAAATACATATATCCCAGTAATGCCATTTCCTGTGGAGTAAAATACATGGAAGTACCGCCAAAATAATATCCCTGAGGATCCTGCTCCCAGTAATCACAATCGATTCCCATAGGCTCAAATAAATTTTCATTGGCAAAATCCAGTGTGCTTTGTTGAGTAGCCTTTGTTATAATTGCGGATAATAAATGTGTCTCGAACGTATTGTAACGCATTCGTTCACCAGGATTAGAAAGGAGCGGCATTTCAATCGTACTTCTTATCCAGTTTTCTGAGTGGTACAAATTCTGATATACACCATAATCATTATCAGCTTCACCTTGTATGCCCATACGCATGGTTAAGAGGTGCTGAATGGTAATATCATATTTTCTGGTATCCATATCCGGGTAAATGTATTCCGGAAAATAATCTAGTACTTTTTCATTGAGACTATTTAAGTAATCCTGTTCAAATGCAATGCCTGTTATTACAGATAGAAAACTCTTTGAAACAGACATAATATGATGGGGCTGCCAGGCATCATATCCATTATAGTATTTTTGTTTAACGATCAGTCCATTGCGGATAATTAATAAACCCTCCACAAATCCGGTTGCTTTTGCCTGGATGAATGCAGAATCCAGAATCTGTGGATTCATTTTTTGTGCCTCTGGTAGAGAGGACTCCCATAATTTTTTTCTGGGCTGGACTTGATTTGGATTTTTCTCACAACTGAGCAATAATCCAAGTATTAAGAAGTATATAAATGAAAAAGTAAATTTCAATTTAATACTCTATCGGTAACTAAAAATTTAATTTAAAACTCTTTTAATATAGTATACGATTCAAAAGCATTTTTTTACATACTAAAATAGATAACCAAAGCTGTGGCAATAAAAATAGCTACAATCCAGTACCAGGTTGTAGCATATTTGGAATCTTTATTTTTACTATAGACAGCTTCGTATAATGTTGTAATAAAAGGCGGAATCGCCAATGGTAGATACTTTATAGGATTAGCCAGTACGTATTTTGAAAAGACTGCCATGACAATAATACTGATGCCCGTTGCCAACGCAATTTGAATATGAGGTGATTTAAAAAATTCTGTAAATTTTGACATTACTTACTGATATTTAAATAAATAAAATATTTTACATCTCAAGATTAGATGATTACTTTTTTATTACAATAGTTTACTAAAAATATTCACAAAAAAATAGTCATTACCATTAATTAGAAATTGAGTTAATATATTTTACAATTGTGTGCGAAGTCGATGAAAAGTAGATGTATCCTATTCCTATTTCTTCATTTTCACTTCTAATTTCTATCTGCCGCTTTCAATATTTAATATTGTCTTCCGTATCAACTACCTTAAGATTAAGGTTAGTTAAAAGAGCCATTACCTGTGCACCCATCTTGAACATAGTTGATTGTGTAATTATCCAGATGAAATCAATCTGTTTTTCCAATTCGCTCAAGGCAGTCTGCCATTTTTTACGAGCCTCGTGGTCATAACCCTGCATACGAACACAATCCCAAATAACAATGTATTTGATACCGGGATCTTTGGAAAAGATTTCTTTCCACTGGATTATTGCTGTATCTGCATCATTTGGTTCCAACCTACCAGAGAAAATGAATTTAATATATTTTTTCTCATTTCTTTTAAATACTTCTATTTTTGTAACTTCCATAATTTCCCCATCAAAAATACTTTTTCGGAAAGATACATTTAAAAAAGTTTGATAGAAAATCTTTTTTGAATAATTAATATTATCTCAATTTTATATAAAGAATATTTTTAATAAATTTTTTGTTTGATTTTCTAAGTTGTTTAAATTTGAAGTTTTTAATTATATGTTGATTTTAAATTTTTGTATATGAAATGATCACATTTATAAGGCTAACTTTATAAACTTGAAACTTTTGGAGATATCATGCGGAGATCTGAATTTTTTAACCTGTTAATTCTAATTTTCATATCAATCTTTATTTCATATTGCGGTCAACCCGGTACTGGTAAAAATAATGTAAAATCGAAAAATGATTCAACTAAGGTTGAAGGAGATTCACTAAATAATGATTCCATGATAACTGAAGGTAAAGAAAATCCTGAGTCAATAGCACAAAATCAAGGTGATGAAGATTTAATTCCCGTGGAAATCACAAACGTTAAACGGGGTAATATTTCAGATTTTATCCTTCTTAGTTCTAACCTTGAAACAGAAATAATGGCGGATGTATACGCCCGAGTTCAGGGGATAGTAGATAAAATTCATAAAGAAGAAGGTGATTATGTTGAAAAAGGAGAAACCCTTTTAACTTTGGAAGCACGGGAATATGTACTGGCAGAAGAACGTGCTCATGTTGAATATAGACAACAACTAAGTAATTATGATCGTCTTAAAGCGATGCATGCAAAAAATTTATTATCGGATGACGAATTTGAGAGAGCAAAATACTCAATGGAAAGCGCCCGTATTGCCTGGGAAGAAGCAAAATTAAATCTTGATTATACTCATATAAAGTCGCCTATTTCAGGACAGATTGGGGAACGGCTTACAAAAATTGGAGAACGAATTCAGCCAACAGACAAATTATTTTCTGTTGTGAATAATTCTCAGGTAATTGCGGTGGTTTATGTGCCGGAAAAAAGTTTGAATAAACTTGAGATTAATCAAAAGGCTGTCATTCATTCAGATAATCTGGGCGATGAAGTTTTTGAAGGTTGGATCAAACGCATTAGCCCTGTTGTTGATCCGGCGAGTGGAACATTCAAAGTTACTGTTGGAATAAAAAATAAAGGGGATCTTTTGCGTCCTGGCATGTTTGTAAATGTTGAAATAATCATTGAAACACATCATGATGTCGTACTCATTCCTAAAACAGCCATTGTATATGAAAATGAATATATGAATGTCTATGTCGTACGTGACAGTGTTGCTCATAAAATTCGTTTGAAACCCGGTTTTGAGGATAGCGAAAAGGTTGAATCCACAGCGGATGTGAAGGAAGGTGATCAGATTATTGTGGTTGGCCAATCAGGTATGAAAGATAAAACAAAAGTAAAAGTGGTTTCTGAACGGGAAATAGCCTTTAACAAGCAATAGAATACCAAGATCAGAGCATAATATTCTCAACACATCGATATTCTAGCATAGAACGGAGTTATAACGCTATATGGATAATATAAAAACACCGCGCAGCACATTTTTTAAATTTACTACAGAACGCCCGGTTGCAATTTTAATGGTTGTAATAGGTATTTCGGTTTTTGGATATATTTCTTACCAGCAGCTGCCTTTAAACCTCATGCCGGATATGACTTATCCCAGTTTAACGGTTCGAACCGAATACGAGGGAACTGCACCGGAAGAGATTGAAACCACCATTTCAAGACCCGTTGAACAGGAACTGGGTGTGGTTAATAATCTGGTCTCAATCAGTTCCATATCAAAAGCAGAACAATCCGATGTGATTCTTGAATTTACCTGGAATACGGATATGGATAAAGCCACATCCGATGTTCGGGAAAAACTGGATCAGGTGTTTCTGCCTGAAGATGCTGACCGCCCCTTAATTTTAAGATATGATCCTTCACTGGATCCTATTATGCGTTTAGGTTTATACGGTGATGCCAGTTTAACTTATTTGCGCTATCTCGCAGATGAAGAAATCAAACGTAATTTAGAGACGGTTGAAGGTGTGGCTGCTGTTAAAGTAAAGGGGGGATTGGAAGAAGAAATTCGGGTAGAGTTGAATGAACAAAAGCTAACCTTGATTAAGATGGATATCCAGCTGGTACGTGACCGTCTTGCCCAGGAAAATATCAATCTTGCAGGGGGTAATTTAAAAGAAGGGCAGACTGAATATCTTGTTCGTACATTAAATGAATTCAAATCTGTTAAAGAAATTCAGGAAGTGGTTATCGGTCGATATAATGGCGTTGATATTAAAGTCAAAGATGTCGGGAAGGTTTATCGTACTGGTAAGGAACGGGAAATCATCACTCGTATTGAAGGCAGAGAAAGTGTTGAGATTGAGGTTTTTAAAGAAGCCGATGCTAATATTGTAGCTGTTGCAGAACGTGTAAAACATCGCTTATATGGAACTCCTGAGCAACAAGCATTTGTTGAGCAGTTAAAAAAACAGGAAGAACAGGCTAAAGAAGCGAAAGAGAAAAAAGAAGAAAAGAAAAAAGCAGCACCACCTCAAGGAGGACGCGGTGGTGGACGGCCCGGGACGATGTTGCAGAAGATGACCAATTTCCTAACATACAGTTTACCTGAGTGTATACAGATAGAAACACTCTCCGATCAATCCATTTTTATTAAAAACTCGATTGATGAAGTAAAAAATACAGCTATCATGGGCGGTTTGCTTGCCATTATTGTGTTGTTTGTTTTTCTGCGTAAACTGGCGCCTACTCTAATCATTGGACTGGCCATTCCAATATCCATTGTTGCGACCTTTGCTCCCATGAAGATATTCCATGTTTCACTTAATATCATGTCACTCGGTGGATTAGCATTGGGTATAGGTATGCTGGTGGATAACTCGATTGTGGTATTGGAGAGTATTGCGCGTTGCCGGGATGAAGGTGATGATATAATTTCTGCAACTATTCGTGGTGTTGGTGAAGTGGGCGGAGCTGTAATGGCCTCCACTTTAACGACGATTGCTGTTTTTTTCCCAATTGTATTTGTGGAAGGTGTTGCTGGTCAGATATTCGGTGATCTTGCCCTTGCAGTAGTATTCTCATTACTTGCATCGTTGGCCGTTGCTTTATTTTTAATCCCAATGCTGTCATCTCGAAGAATTGATGCATTCTCACAGGGGGCCGATATTCGGGCTATTCCTAAAAAATATATTCTGGATTTTGAGACAAAAGAAAAAGTGGATGTATTATTTAAAGAAGATCATCCCAAATATGCCATTCAGAGATCACATGAAATAATCATGCTGCTATTAAAATCCCTGTTATCCTGGTTACTTAAAACTATCAAAGTTTTCACTGCCTTGCTTGTTTCTGTATCTAAACAATTATTAAGCTTTATTTTAACGATTGCACAGCCTGTTTTTACTGTATTATTATCTTTACTTTGGATAATACCAGCCTTTAGACCCTGGTTCAGAAATAGAAAAAAATACAGTGATTTTGCCGTAAATTTTTCCCAAAACGGCTGGGTTCAATCTCTGAGTTTTATTAATGATGTATGGCAAAAGTATCTTGCATTTAATGCAACTAAAGAAATTTATTCAGATCTTGGTAAAATAAAACGATCATTTCATATTAAACCCATATGGAAGTTAATTTTAAAAATTATCATTTTACCTTTTCAATTATTTTACTTTTTAATAAAATATTTCATTTATACGTTTACAGAAATTGTTTTCCGAATTTTTCATGCATTTGTTATGTTATTAGGATTATTCATTTATATGTTTGTATTGGTTCTGAGATTAATTTTTACTCCGATTACTAAAATCATAGTATTCCTATTTGATAAGACGTATGCAGTTATTGATAAAGCCTATCCTAAAATCATGCAAAAATCATTGGATAACAAATTTGTTCTGATTGGTGTAGTCATTGTCCTGTTCTTATTCTCTGTATACGTAGTTGCGCCACGTCTGGGTAGTGAACTGATTCCGGAAGTTCATCAAGGTGAATTTTATGTTGAGCTAACCTATCCAATAGGTACACCCGTGGAAAAAACAGACGAACGAACACTTCCTGTTGCTGAGATGATTCAAAAAATTCCTGGTGTAGAAAAAGTTGCTACTTCATCAGGAACAGATAAATCTGCTACAACCGAAACCGATGAAGGGGAACATACGTCTCGTATTACAGTAAGTCTCTCTGCAAAAAGTAATCTGGAAGCGGAAGAAGAACGCGTTATCAGTGAAATTCGCCATAGGATGACAGCATTTTCGGGGGTTCAGTCCAATATCGCCCGACCAGCTATATTTAGCTTCAAGACGCCCATAGAAGTACATATTAAAGGTTATAATCTAACCGCACTGCAGCGATTGAGTCGTCAAATGGAAGCTATTATGTCTGAAATTCCTGGCGTTGAGGACGCTAAGGCTAGTTTGCAGCGCGGAAATCCCGAAGTACAGATCTTTTATGATCGTACAGTTCTGGCTCGTTATGGTTTAAACGTACTCTCTGTGGCAGCCATTGTGCGCAATAAAGTGCGAGGCGATGTGGCTACTGAATTTAAAGATGAAGATCGCAAAATTGATATTTTAGTTCGTTTGCGGGAAGAGGACAAGCAAAGTATAGATGATTTGCGCCGGTTGATTATTAATCCGGGTGCTGAACGGCCAATCCCATTACAAGCTGTAGCAGATATCCGTGTTAATGAGGGACCGTCGGAAATCAGAAGAATCGATCAGCAGCGTACAGCTGTAATAACTGCCAATGTGGCTCCTGGTGCAGATTTAAAAACTGTAAGTCAAAAAATTTACGATGCAATTGGCCAGCTAAATATTCCGAGTGATTTCTCCTTTGAAATTGCTGGTCAGAATAAGGAAATGGAAACATCATTAAACAGTCTGATGATGGCTTTGGGATTAGCTATATTTCTGGTTTATATTGTAATGGCTTCCCAGTTTGAATCATTAATTCATCCGTTCATTATTATTTTTACAATACCAATGGCTATGATAGGTGTATTCATTTTTCTTTATATTCTCAGCATACCTTTAAGTATCGTGGTGTTTCTCGGAATGATTATGCTTGCGGGAATCGTTGTAAATAATGCGATTGTTTTGGTGGATTATATCAATCATCTCCGTTCAAGCGGTATGGAGAAGATACAGGCCATAATTCAGGGCGGGCAGGTTCGTCTGCGTCCCATATTAATGACAACCGCTACAACTGTGCTCGGATTGCTGCCTATGGCTATCGGAATGGGTGACGGGGCGGAAATTCGTACGCCGATGGCAATCACAGTAATTATCGGGTTAATTACATCGACCATTTTAACATTAGTAGTAATACCAACGGTTTATGCCCTAGTTGATCGGAAAAAATAATTTAATAGTAAGCAGGTGATTTTATGGATCATAAGCAGGAAAAATCAAATTTAAAATTTGGTGTTTTATCGCGTTTTTCTCTGAACAGGCCAATCACAGTACTGATGACACTTTTGGCATTACTCGTAGTTGGCTATATAGCCTATAACCAAATTGCAGTTGAACTGATGCCTGCCGGATTTACACCTCCATTTCTAGGTGTATGGACGCCATATCCTAATGCTAACCCGGAAGAAGTGGAACAATTAATAGCCCGGCCTATTGAGGAAATGATCCGTACCATAAAAGGCGTTCAACGCGTGGCCACGAACAGTCGATCCAATGGATGCTGGACTTGGATTGAATTTGCTCAAAGTACTGATATGGATGTGGCTTATGCACAGCTTCGGGATCGGATGGAAAGGGTAAAACCGGAACTCCCGGATGATGTTGAACGATTCTATCTCCGTAAATGGAGTGATGATGATGATCCTATTCTTTGGATTGCTATGAGTTATGAAGGGCACCTGGATGATCCCTACCTGCTTGTTGAAAATTTAATAAAGAAACCGTTGGAAAGGATTGATGGTGTTGCCAATGTGGAAATTTGGGGTGCTGATGAAAAATCGATCCAGATTGAAGTCAACCAGGATGCGGTGAAGGGATATAAAATCAATTTTTATGAAGTTATCCAAAAATTACGTAGCGATAACTTTGCTATCTCTTCCGGTCATGTATATTCAGGAGGCCAAAAAATATATGTTCGATCTGTGGGTAAATTTCGCACTTTGGATGAAATACGTAATATTCCAATAAAAGGTACTAATATCTTTCTGAAAGATATTGCCGATGTAAAATATGATTTGCCTGAAGAAAACTGGATTCAGAGACATGATGGAAAACCCGCCATTCAATTGGGTGTATTTAAGGAATCGATGGCCAATACGGTTGAGTTATGTGCAAATGTTCAGAAAAAATTCGACGAAGATTTCAAGATGGATCCAAGACTTGGCATGTTAGATATAGAAATCTTATTCAATCAGGGTGATTTTATAAATGAATCTATCGATAATTTAAAAAATGCTGCGGTTTGGGGTGGCGTTTTTGCATTCCTGGTTATTTATTTTTTCTTGCGTCGATTCCGGATGAGTATCCTCCTTAATTTGGCTATTCCTTTATCCATTATGGTTAGTATGACAGTCCTTTATTTTATTGGCTGGACGATGAATCTGATTACTATGGTAGGCTTGATGATATCTATTGGAATGGTGGTAGATAATTCCATTGTGGTTCTGGAAAATATTTATCGACGACGAACTGAAGGTATGGATAGAAAAACAGCCGCGGGAGTGGGCGCAAGTTGTTTTTTTACCGCTTATTTTAATGAGTTCGGATGCAGGATTTAAATTCTATATGCTCCGTATTGGTCTTCCTGTGATCTTTGCATTATTAGCTTCTCTGGTTGTAGCTATGATTTTTATACCTTTAGCAGCAAATAAAATTGTAAGCAGAAAACAGGTTAAAGAACCTGTAGTAATAAAAAAACTTGATAATATTTATCAGAAAATTCTTAGCTGGGGTCTTACACATCGGTTGGAAACTTTCATTATTTTAATTATGATCTTTTTCTCGATGGTATTTGCTATGAATAATATAGCTTCCACGGAAAATATGGGCGGTAATATCAATGATTTTAGATTAATGATGGAGCTACCTGATAACTATACTTTAGAAGATGCAGGCCGTGTAGTAAAAATGGTTGAAGATACCATCAAAGCCAAGGCTGATGAATATCAAATACGGACTATCGATTCTGGTTATAGAGAGACTTTTGCAAGGATTCGTGTATTTCTTGTTCCTGAAGAAACTAAAGAGTGGTACCAGGCTATCCTAGAAGGTACAGCTGAATTAGTTGGTATTGATATGAATATACCTATGACGAGAGATTCGATAATTGAGGATGTTAAGCGACGTATCCCCGATTTGCCAGGAGTTAAAATTAGAACGAGCTGGCGCCAACAGGGTGGTGATGAATCATCCATAGCTTTAAGTTTATATGGTGATGATACCAAAAAATTAGCTGAATTATCCGAAGAGGTTGAACGTCGTTTATCCAGTATTCCGGAAATTGTAAGTGTAGAAACCGATCGGGAAAAAGGTGAAGATGAAATTCAGGTTGTTGTTAATCGAGAACAGGCTAAAAAATACGGCATTAATCCAAGAACGATATCCGGCACTGTAATGTATGCATTGCGTGGTATTCAGCTACCTAAATATCAAACTGAAAATAAAGAAATAGATATGACCATCCAGTTAAAAGAAGAGGATCGCGAAACGCTCCAGCAGTTAAAAAACATCACATTTTTTTCAACAAATGGAAAGGAAATTCCACTGGCTGCTGTGGCCAATTTTATAGTTAAAAAAGGATTTGGTGAAATTCATCGTGAAAACGGGAAAACCTACCTTGCTATTCAGGCCAATACAACAGAACAAAATCTGGGGATGGTTTATGGAAAAGTGGATAAGGCTATGGCAGGATTTGAAATGCCCTACGGCTATAAATGGACTAAAGGTGAACGTTTCAGACGTATGCAGGAAAGTGATGACAGCATGATGTTCGGTGTTATCATGTCTATTACGTTTGTATTTTTACTGATGGGTATTTTATTTGAATCCTTTGTTCTACCTTTATCTGTAATCATTGCCATTCCGTTTTCATTCGTGGGTGCCTACTGGATGTTGTATATAACCGATACGCCAATTGATATAATGAGCCGTATAGGATTTATTATATTAATTGGAATTGTGGTTAACAATTCTATCGTACTTATTGATTTAGTTAATCGCTTGCGTAAAGAAGGATTTGCCCGATTTGATGCTCTAATGGAAGCGGGCTTTAAACGCTTTCGTCCTATTTTAATGACGGCTTTTACAACCATAGGTGGATTAATTCCAATGGCAGTAGGTAATGCTAAAATGATTGGGATGTCCTATGCGCCAATGGGAAGAACGATTATTGGAGGATTAATATTTTCCACTTTTGTTTCCCTGGTTGCCGTGCCCTGGGCATATACTATTTTTGATGATATGCGTAATTATTTTAAAAGGATTGTTAGTGGTGTCATTATGGGCAGAAGAAAACTGGCAAATGTTCAGACAGATTTTGTTGCGGGAAAATAGTATTAGATTCAAAAATAAAAGCCTGACTTTAATGTGAGGCTTTTTTGTATATATTAATTTGGTTTGATATTATAGTGTGAAATAGAATCTTGCTCCTTCGTTTACCTTACCTTCAGCCCAAAATTCACCTCCGTGTTTTTTAATAATACGTGCAACCGTGGCAAGACCAATACCGGTGCCTTCATATTCTTTATGCAGACGTTGAAATGGCTCAAATAGTTTATCAACGTATTCCATATCGAATCCGACACCATTATCTTTTATCATAAAAACATTACCAAATTTTTTCTCAATTTTCTGGAATTCGATCTTTGCTGCCGTTCTTTTTGATGTAAATTTCCAGGCATTATTAAGAAGATTTTCAATTGCAACTTTCATCAAATTCAGATCTCCTTTTGCATAGAGATTCTCTTCTATTTGGACCTGAACATCCCGATCCGGAAAGTTGATTTTAAGTTGAGATACCATATCTTCTACTATTTTACTAAGATTGATATTCTCTTTTTTTATATTTGATCTGGATACTTTTGCCAGCTTTAACAGATCATCAATTAAGTCTGCCATTGTATTGGAAGCTGTTGCAATTCTCGCTAAATAATTTTTTCCTTGTTCGTCAAGCAAATCACCATAATCCTCAAGTATCGCGTTGCTAAAACCGTGCATTGAGCGAAGAGGTGCCCGAAGATCGTGCGAAACCGAATATGAGAAGGATTCTAATTCCTGGTTCACATTTTGCAGCTCAGCTGTGCGTTCCCGAACACGCTTTTCCAGTTCTCTATTAAGTTGTTGAATTGCCTGCTCCGCACGATGTTTTTCCTCGATTTCCTTATTTAATTTTAAATTTATATCAGCCAGTTCACGGTTTCTTTTATTAATTTTATAGGTACGAATTTTGTAAATTATATAAATTATAACTAAAAGTGATACTAATAGTATTGTTCTAAACCAGATTGTCTGCCAAAAAGGTGGTGTAATTATTATTTTAATTGATCTTCCTTTATCATTCCAGATACCATCATTATTAGATGCCTTTACTTTAAAAACATAGCTGCCTGGGCTTAAGTTTGTGTATGTGGCTTTTCTTTCATTACCAACATAATTCCAGTCTTCCTCAAAACCTTCCATCATATAGGCATATTCATTTTTTTCAGAGGAAATATAATTTAACGCTGAGAAGTAAAATGAAAAAACGGATTCTTTATAACTTAGAGTAATCGATTCAAGTTGATTAATATGTTTTGGCAATAATGAGGCACTTTGTGTTATGGGAACTTCTTTATTAAATACTTGAAAGTTTGTAAAAACGATCGGTGGTATATGCGTATTTATTACTATATTGTTAGGGTCGAATACGTTAAATCCGTTGACACCTCCAAACCATAAATTACCATCTCTTGAACAGAGAGAGGAACGTATGTTGAATTCGTTTGCCTGCAGACCATCCTCTACACTAAAATTTCTAAATGTTCTCTTCTCCGGATTGAATTTGGATATACCTTTATTTGTTGCAATCCATATATTGTCATTACTATCTTTTTCAAGAGCTTTTATAGAGTTGTTTGGTAAGCCATCTTTTTCATAAAAATTTTCAATTTCATTTGTGTGTTGATTGTATCGATTAAGTCCATTGGATGTACCAATCCATAATATTGAATCATTCCATACAAGAATGCTCAATATAAAATTATCACTAAGAGTATGTGTTTCTTTAGTGAGATTGTAGAATGTTTCATCCTCAGGATTGAATATGGATAATCCTCTTTGACAACCTAGGATTAAATTTCCTTTACAGTCTTCCTTTATTATTTTAAAATTTGGATCAAGAATATTGCTGTTTTTTTGATTATACACTTTATCAGCATATCCCTTTTTGCGGTTGAATAAAACAAGACCTCCATCATCCAGGAATGAATTCACCCAAAATCGTTTCTTACTGTCTTCATATAATGCAAATATGGAATTTGTTGGTAGTCTGGAATTTTTATTTGTATATGTTTTAAATTGTTCTGTCCTTTTATTGAATTTATTTAATCCGCCTTTCCAGGTACCAATCCAGATGTCACCAAATGAATCTTCAATTACAGCCAGAGCGGCATCATTAGGCAGATTGGTATTTTTCATTTTATAATGTTTAAATTTGTTAGATTTTCTGTCAAAGCGATTAAGCCCTCCTCCATCAGTAGTTATCCATATTTTACCATCTTCATCTTCAATAATATCGGAAACAGAGTTATAACTTAGTGTGGTTTCAATATTTTCAATACTGCGATAAAGCTTAAAAGCAGGCATTACCGGACTGGTTAGATTTATACCGCCTGCATAAGTGCCCAACCATAAATTACCATTCTCTTCCTCATAGGTAGATGAAACAGAATTATTGTTCAAACTTGCAGGATCATGTATATCATTGATATAATTTTTAAACGAATATTTCTCAGTATCAAAGTAATCAAGTCCACCGTTTTGCATGCCAATCCATAATCCATTTTTTGACATGAATGTTGAAATAATAAGCTTATTCGAGAGAATATTTTTACCGGATTTAGGTTGGAAGCGTAAAAATTCAATATCGTTTTCTTTTTCAATCAATTTACAAAGGCCTCCACCATAGCTGGCAAACCATAGATTACCCTGACTGTCTTCACTAATAGATCTAATATTGGTTCCGGGGATACTATGGGCATTTCCAGGCTCTGGGAACCAACTTTTAAAAGTTTCATCTTTAACATTAAATAGGTTTAATCCATTTGTTGTCGCTACCCAAAAACGATTTTTACTATCGATATAGATATCCATAATATTAGATGAACTAATGCTATTTGGATTTTTATCATCGTGCGAGTATTTTTTTACAAATCCTTCTTTAAGATCTAAAAGACCA
>JARRPN010000097.1:0-7432 GCA_037382875.1 Calditrichaceae bacterium
GGTGATTTAATGCATGCATCCGTGGAAGATGCAAATGAAGCAATTGGTAAATTCGATCCCCTGCGTCTGATTCTGGAAAAAAGCCAATATCCGACACACGCCCGTTTTGGTCCTGACTGGCTTGCCCTGGTAGGCAACTGGATGACAGAATGGGAACGCACGGGCGACACAAAATATCGCGACCGTATCCTTGTCGGTGTGAACAGTCTTTACGAAATGCCATATGGCACTTTTTCCGGTATTGATGCCGCCTTTGGTTATGATCCTGCCACTTACAAATTATATCAGCTGGATAAAAGTGACATCGGGTTTAGACACCTGTCTGTATTGATGGGTGGACCGGAAGTCATTTTTGAGTTAAAACCCCTTCTGAAAAGCGAGAAATGGGATAAGTTGTGGATGCAGTTCTGCAAATTGTATGCTTCGCCTGAAGAGTTGGTGGAAAAGGAATTCGACCGAAAAGTAAAGCTCGGTGATCCTGGCCCCTGGTATGCCAGGCTTCCGGCCTATTATGCTAAAATAACAGGTGACAAAACCTACGCCAAAAGGGCCTGGGATATGTTTTTTGATGCTGAAAGTCGCTGGCAAACAGATTTTAATATGCATAAATTTGAAGGCATTGAAAGTCTGCAATCGATACAGGAAATAAGAGGTGTATCGACTAACAATACAGCACAATGGTGTTTGAATGCTATTGAAATACTTGAATTAATCGGGGATCAGCGTCCTGAAGATAATCCAAGAATTCAGGAGGCTAAAGAGATTTCTATTGTTAAATTATTAATTGAAAACATTTTAAATAAAGGAAATTAAACGTATGAAACTATATAATCTGTTAAGAATAGGCATTGCAGTACTTTTCTTGGTTTTATTAAGCCAATGCCAAACGTCCCAAAAAACGCAAATTACACTTTCAAATACATCAGCCATGAATCTTACGGATAAGGCCATTTCCATTGAGCGCTCACAAATGGTGAATTGGACATCAACAGTACCTTATCCATTAATCGTTTCTGCTAAAGGTGACACTATCCCTTCACAATTAAATGATTTGAATGGAGATAAAGAATGGGATGAGTTATTTTTTGTGGTCAGTTTACCTGCAAATGAAACGAAATCATATTCTTTACGATGGGTTGATGAAAAACCTGAATATGTGATCAGAACCAGTGCTCGTTTTGGTAAACGCAGCGCCGCTGACACCCCTGTTGAGCCTGCTATAAGTGAAACTTTATATGCTGGTGATTTGCCAAAAAGTATCGGATATCAGAGATACCAAACAGATGGTCCATCATGGGAAAATGACAAAATTGGTTTCCGTCATTATCTGGATGGCCGCAACGCAAAAGATTTATTTGGAAAGACAGCCTCATTCATGTCACCCGAAAATGTCGGGATAAATGCCCAGGGCGCCGTCGAAGATAACTATCATGTCATGGCAGATTGGGGACGGGATATCCTGTCTGTAGGCAATTCGGTAGGAATTGGTGGTTATGGATTGATGGTCGGTGACAAGTTGTTGCGCCTGGGTGTCACTGTTGATGATTCAGTTAATAATATTAAAAAGACTATCTTCCAAATTACTGCGGAAGGTCCTGTAAAATCGGTTTTAAATTATCATTACGAAAATTGGCACCCGGACGAAGAACGAAACTATCAGGTGAATGAAACCACGAGTATATGGCCAGGTATGTATGCGTACCAAAATACAGTTCAGTTTTCCGGATTGCTGGGTGATGAAGAATTAATCATTGGTCTGGTAAACAGCAATAATCAAAATCCACTTCAAGAAATTCCTGATAATGATTTATGGCAAGTTTTACTCACTCATGATATGCAGACATATGATCGCCAATGGTGGCTCGGAATGGCTTTGATTGTTCCAATAGATCTCTATCTTGGATATACAGAAGCACCAAAAAGCGGTTCATTGAGCAATACATTTCTGGCCAGGTTGAAAATAAAAAATGATAAACCCGTCACATACTATGCTGTTGCTGGATGGGAATTAAGTGATGAACGTTTTAAAGATCCTGATTTTTTCAGGAATTATGTTGAAAATCTGGTGAAACAACTTTCTGCAAAAGTTAAAGTGACTATCAAATAATCAAACGGGGTATCTATGGTACAAAAATCTTCTGCTTTTTTATTGATTATTTTTTGCCTTCTGATTATAACCGGAATTCAAAACATTATAAAAGCGCAGAATATAACTGATACGAGTTTTGTTGAAAAATATAAAAAAGCGCAACTACTTTATTATGATAATTTTGATCAAGGAATGACGAACTGGGTGATAGAAACACCCGAATCACCCAGTTCAAAAGTGACAATTAAAAAGGGTAAATTGATCATTGATGTTGATCATGGAGCTACGGTTTGGTTTAAAAACAAATTATCTGGAAATATTCTGATTGAATACCACCGCAAAGTCATCATGAATGAAGGACACAACGATCGTCTATCTGATCTCAACCAGTTTTGGATGGCAACCGATCCGCAACAGGATAATCTGTTTACACGCAATGGAAAGTTCTCAGAATATGATTCCTTGCGGCTCTATTATGCAGGTATAGGCGGTAATAGCAATGGCACTACTCGTTTCCGTAAATACCCTGGCAATGGTGAACGTACTCTTATATATGATTTTCAGGATGAAAATCATTTGCTTAAGGCCAACAAATCTTACCTGATTCAAATTGTTGTTTATGAAGAGACAACAAAAGTTTATGTGGATGGTGAACAATATTTTTCATTCAGTGATGATAAACCATTGAGGAATGGCTATTTTGGTTTTCGAACTGTGAAATCACATCAGGAAATTGATAATTTTAAGGTATACAATCTAAAATGAAATTAATTTCTACTCAGATATGTTTAGGTATAAATATTTTAAAATATAGACTATTTTAAAAATACATCTTTGATTAAGATATAATAAATACTATTTTTATATCTTTACTCAGTAAGTCTTTCACGCTCTATTAAAATATTGATTTAAACAAATTATCCAAATACTTAATTTATCCGAAAAAGTTTACTATATGGGATATCAAACAAAAGAAAAACGAAAATAAATGAAATATATATAATAAATTATTGAAAACAATGTATTAAATTGTTATACTGTCATAAGTTAAAATAAACCTAGCTAAGAAGTGATTTTGATGAAAAAAATAATTTTAAATGAAAGACAGAGAGGAATAGTTAATACTTTAGTAACTAAAGAAAAAGCCACTGTAGAAGAGTTAAGTTCTTTGTTTAACGTATCATCCGTCACCATTCGAAATGATCTTTCACAGTTGTCTAAATTTGGACATGTAGTCCGTACCCATGGTGGAGCCCGCCTTGTTGCTGAACGTATGCGTCAGGAATCTAACTTTGCATTACGCCAAAGTTTAAATGCTCAAGCTAAAACTGTTATTGGAGAGCTTGCTGCACGCTTTATTAAACCAAATGATTCTATATTGTTGGATTCCAGTTCAACCGCGGTAGCAGTGGCCCAGGCGATTCGCAGAATGAGAATTTCGTTCGAAATTCACGCTTTTGTAACTGGGATTTGGACTGCGCTGGAATTATTAGGTGATCCAAATATTCATGTTGTCATACCCGGCGGTAATGTCAGGAATACAACGGGATCATTTACAGGAAGCCTGACTAACGAGATTATCAAAAGATTTAATTTTAACAGAGTTTTTCTGGGTGCCATGGGCGTTTCTGTAGAAGAAGGATTAACAGATTCACCTATGCTGGAAGTAGAATTGAAACAGGAAATTATTAAACGTGCCCATGAAGTAATTTCTGTAGTTGATGGATGCAAATTTGATAAAGTAGGGGTGGCCACCTTTGCTGAAACCAGCCAAATTGATAAGATTATAACTGATAAATCTGCACCTTCTGAACAAATTGATTTACTACGTAAAAAAGGTGTAGAAATTTTAATTGCAGAATAAGTATAAAAAAGGAAGATTACAAGAGATATGGCAAAAAACACAGCATATTTATCTTTGGAAGAATCATTGACTGGTCAAGGTATAAATCTGGATAATGTGAAATCAAAGTTAAAAAAACAACATATTGAAACACCATCCTGGGGTTATAGTGACAGCGGGACACGATTTAGAACTTTTGCATGGCCGGGTGCCGCCAATACTATCCATGAAAAAATTAGTGATGCAGCCTATGTCCACAAACTTACCGGCGTTGCACCAACGGTTGCCTTGCATATTCCCTGGGATAAAACAGATGATTGGCGAGCGTTAGAACAGTTTGCTGCCGAAAAAGGTGTTAAGATAGGAGCAATCAATCCAAATCTTTTCCAGGATGATGCATATAAATTCGGTTCATTATGCCATGCTTCTGCTGAAGTACGCGAGAAAGCACTACAGCATATGCAGGAATGTTGCGAAATAATGGAGAAAACAGGAAGTGATATTCTGAGTGTTTGGTTGGCTGATGGAACAAATTATGCTGGGCAGGATGATATTATCCGACGAAAGGAATATTTGCAGGAAGGTTTATCGAAAACTTATAAAATGCTTCCCGCTGGCAGTCGAATGCTGATCGAATATAAATTTTTTGAACCGGCTTTTTATCATACGGATTTAGCCGATTGGGGAATGGCATATATTATGGCTAAAGCGTGTGGGGATCAAGCACAGGTTCTAGTTGACACGGGACATCATCCTCAAGGAACAAATATTCCCTATATTGTCGCATTACTATTAAGTGAAGAAAAGTTAGGGGGATTTCATTTTAATGCACGTAAGTACGCAGATGATGATCTTATTGTTGGAAGTGAAAATCCATTTGAACTTTTTGATATCTTCACAAAGCTTGTAAGCGCAGGAAAAAGGTCCGAGCAAGTAGCGTATATGATTGATCAAAGCCATAATATTGAACCCAAGCTGGAAGCAATGATCCTGAGTATAATCAATTGTCAGACAGCATACGCCAAGGCTTTGATTGTTGATTATAAAGCCCTGAATGAGGCTCAGCTTTCAGGTGATGTATTAGGAGCACACGGAATTTTAACGTCAGCATTTGAAACGGATGTTCGTCCATTGCTTAAACAAGTTCGGATAGAAATGGGAATTGATCCTGATCCAATTCAAGCTTATCGAAATGATAATTATGCAGATAAAATTGCCCAGGAACGCGACAATGAAGTAGCCGGTGAGGGCTATCCAACTTAATCATGAGATTATATACACTCCAATTTAAAGAATTAAATTGTTAATAAGTTTAGAAGTTTAGCTGAATTGGATTCCCATAAATCTACCAAACAGGCTTTTCGGGATGAGGTCTGAATATAATGAAATTACATCTTCTCCATCCGCGCGACCAAATCGTACACATTATGAATAGAATTTACAATAATGGTATGACAACCCTTTCCGGGGGTAATCTTTCCGTACGCGATGAGAATAAAGATATCTGGATTACACCAGCTGGAATAGACAAAGGAAAATTGCAGCCTACCGATATTATGTGTGTAAAAAATGATGGTACAGTAGCTGGCAAAAACAAGGTATCTTCCGAATATCCTTTTCATCGTTTAATCTACGAAAAAAGAAACGATATAAATGCTATTGTACATGCACATTCACCGGCGCTGGTTTCTTTCAGTATTACTCGGCAAATACCAGATACTAATATTATACCGCAAGCTAACCGTATCTGCGGTAAAGTGGGATATGCACCCTATGCTCTACCCGGAAGTGACCAACTTGGTAGAAATATTGCAGCTACTTTTGTGGAGGGATTTAATGTTGTTTTATTGGAAAATCACGGTGTAGTCACAGGTGGGACTGATCTTCTAAATGCTTTCCATCGGCTGGAAACACTTGAATTTTGTGCCCGTACCTTAATACAAGCTAGAAGATTGGGCAATATCACAATTCTAAATGAAGAACAAATATCATTTTTTGACCACCGCCAGAATAATTTACCTGAATTTGAAGTTACGGTTCATTCAAGCCGGGAGCGCGAATTACGTAAACAGATTGTGGATATTGTCCATCGTGCCTGTGATCGTTTTTTGATGATAAGCACTGAGGGTGTAGTTTCTGCCCGGATAGATGATGAAACATTTCTCATTACACCCACTGGTGTTGGAAGACGTAGTTTTGAACTACAGGATATAGTGTTAATTAAAAATGGTTTTAGGGAAAAAGATAAAAATCCCAGTCGATCAGTATTACTACATTCAGCCGTTTATAAGCATAATAAAGATATTAATTGTATAATTTTATCACAGACACCAAATGCCACTGCTTATGCAATTGCAGATAATAAACTGGATACCCGTACTATTCCTGAAAGCTATGTGGTTTTAAGGGACATACAAATTTTAAATTACGGAAAACAGTACAAGGAACCGGAAATAATAGCTGATATGATATCAAAGCAAAATCCAGTATTGCTTATTCAGAATGATTGTATTCTGGTGACTGGCAACAGTATTTTGGAAACATTCGATCGACTTGAAGTTGCAGATTTTACGGCACGATCTCNCTGATTGAAAGTAAAGCTCTTGGTAATTTAGTCCCAATAGGTAAGGACGAAGTAAAACAATTGCATGAGCACTTTCTAAGTGAATCATAAATTATTATCACTTATAAGTTATAAGGATTTTTAATTTGCTGAGAAAATATTGGCATAGTCGCATAAAGCCACAGAAAATTAAATTTGAGAAAAAAATACCAAATAAAGGAAAAACGAAATTAAATGAAAATTATATGAAATAATATTGAAATCAATGTAATATATTGCTATACTTAAAAAACTTGGAATTGGCCTAACTAAAAAGTTAATTTTGAGTAAAAGCAAATTTAATGAGTTTGCTATACCGGTAAGCCAATCAACCTGATTACGAAAACCAACGATAGATTAAAGGAATGACGTATATATGTCGCAAATTTCGACTTATGTCAACCTAAAATTAAAATTCCAATCTTTCCTGATCGAGTCTGAGGAATATTTAAAAATAATTGATTCATACTAATAATGAGAGGTAAGAATTATGAAAAATATTCAATCTAACAAAGTATCAATAATTACTAAGATATTTTTACGTTTCATTTTTCCTACTGTACTACTTTTTAGTTTTACAATGGTTTATGCTCAGGGTTCGGGACGTGTAGCTGGTTTGATTTTGGACAAGGTTTCCGGTGATCCTTTACCCGGTGCAAATCTTATGCTGGAAGGAACATCCTTGGGAGCCTCCACAGATCTAAATGGCGAATATCTGATCTCAAAAGTTCCTCCCGGGTCATATAATTTAGTGGTTAAGTATATTGGATATAAAGAGTTAAGTATTCCTATAAATGTCGAACCAGATGAACGTGTATACCAGTTGGTTGAACTGGAATATGTAGCTATTGAAGGCGAAACGATAGTAGTAACAGCCCAAGCCGAAGGCCAAATGGAA